>DASRND010000038.1 GCA_035647615.1 Bacteroidales bacterium
AAAAAATACTTCTGCTAACATCATGTATAAAACATTGGGGTTTAAGTGGTTATTTGAAGTTTTCTGCCCCGCATCAGCGCTTGTGTCGGCAGATAGGTAAGAAGCCCGCAATCCCCAACGTTTCATACATGTGACCGTTAGTGGCAACCCGTTGGGACGATGCTAACTTTAAACATTTTAACTTTGAACAGACAACAAAAAAATGAAGACGATGAAAAATTTAATCTACATTCTACTTATCGGACTCTTACTAACCACAGGTTGCAAGAAGGACGAAGTAATTCCAACAGGTGCGACACTTCCATTTGAAAATAACAACATCAAAATAGAACTTTTTGCAAATCCTGCACCTTCAAGCATTCGTGACATTTTTTTCTTCAATGCTTCAACTGGATTTGCAGTTTCTTATGATGGTAAAATTTACAAGACGACAAACAACGGAGTTACTTGGGACTTAAAATACACTAATCCGACTACAAATCAACCGTTTTTTCAAATTCTTTTTACCGATGCAAATGTTGGCTTTGTAGTTGGTGGTTCTAACTCTTGCGGTGGGACAGGTTGCGTTCCACCGGGCGGACTAATTCTAAAAACAACTGATGGCGGCAACAATTGGACAAAAATTTTACAAGCATCAAGTTTTGAGGAATTTGTTTCAATTTCTTCAAATAGTTCTGGCGACTTGTTTGCAATTTCGAACGGAACAAAAGGTAGAATTTACAAAAGCACAAACGCAGGTTTAAATTGGACAACTATTGACAGCCTGAATTTTAATTTGCAAAAAATATTCTTTGCTGACAACTTTGGTTATTGCTCAGGAATGAAAGGAAACATAATTCGTAGTAGCGACAATGGAACAACTTGGACTTTGAATACAACATTCACAGCTAACTACGCAACCGACATTAAGTTCATCAATGGAAATGGTTTTTGCATTGCAGACAATCAAATAGTTTACAAAACGACTGACAACGGAAACAATTGGGCACAATCTCTAAATCATCAAAGTAGTTCTTTTGTTCTTAATCCATTGACAGCAAATAGCTGTTTAGTTTTTGGTGCTGGTGCATATTCTGGTGGCGACTTCGGGACTTGGAGTGGAAAAATTATACAAACAACAAACGCTGGAGATAATTGGACTGAAACAGAATTAAAAGAAATTGAACCAATAAGATATTCAAGCTTTTATTCAACGACTGAAGGATATGCGGTAGCAGGTAGTAAACTATTAAAAGTAAAAGTAAAGTAAAAGGACGAATTCGGGCAGCCACTAACAGGCGTTTGGCAAAAGTGGCGGTTCAGTACTCCGCAGACACATTTGTGGTTAATCAAAGTTTGGTTCTCCGCATCAACATTTGTGGTAAAAATTGCCACCTTCGCCAAGCGCCAAAACGTTAGCTGTGATTTTAAAAAGACCGTGAACAAGACAAACAACATAATCGGACAACTACTTAGGTGGACATTTTTTATTCCACTTGCTGCGACAATTTATATTGTTTCAAAACTCTGTCTTTCCTGGACATTCTATTTCATAAGTAGCAATATGGTAGATGATATTAATTCGGTGGTCGACTATGGCGGACATTACATTTTAGGACCATTGTTTGTTTTTTTAAGGGAAGCCTTTGCTGTTGGGTTTGGTGTTTACTCGGGTGTTTATCTCGTACCAAAGCATAAGAAAATTGTTTTTGCAGGTTTCATTTTCCTTTGGTTAATGTTTCTTTTACTCATTTCATTTGCTATTGGTCTGACATTTTTCAGAATGGAATGGACAACTGAAAAACTACTGCGAAACTTGACCGAAATAATTGCACAACTAATTGGATTAGTTATAGCTGGTATTTTCATTTGGAAAGAACAAAAACAAATTGAAGAGCATAACTATTCCGACTTTGAACTATTAGATAACTAACAATTAAATTCAAATAAATATGGACAATCCAATCGTAAAAATTCTGCGTTTTCTTATCTTTTTCCCAATTTGCTTTATTGCAATGGCTATTGTCAATTGGGGTCTTGGACACTTGCTAATTTGGTTTATAGGTTTAAGCAAGTTTTGGTTCATCGTGGTAATTATTTTTCTCGGTGGGACAATTTGGGGACTATTTAAAATGCTGGCTTCATTACTTGTAATGTTAGCAGCATACATTTCTCCAATCAAGTGGCTTGGGACTTTAACAATTTCAATCCTTGCATTAATTAACGGTGGTATTTTAGGCTATAATCTTTGGACTTTAAAAGAAGATTATTCTGGCTGGGAAACATTCGGTGCAGTGGTTGCGACACTACTTGTATTAGAACTAACATTTGCATTAATATATGGAGCAGCAGCAGCAAGTGAAGAACATTACTAAACCAATTGTAAAAATTTTATTGACAGTATTATTTCTATGCTGTCTACTTGATATGCCCTATGGGTATTTTCAGTTGGTTCGTTTTGTTGGTATGACTGGATTTATTGTCCTCGCATACCTTGACAAAGAGAAAGAAGACAAAACAATAATGATAATTTGGATTTGTTCCGCTGTTCTAATTAATCCGATTTTTAAAATAGCACTTGGTAGGACAATTTGGAACATCGTTGACGTTATTTGGAGTATTGTTTTGTTGACGACTTTAATAATTGATTACAATGCTGACAGAAAGAAAAACCACAGCTAACAGCACCTAAAAAAAATGGCGGGGGCAGTGCGAATACAAACATTTGTGCAACTAATAAAGTTTGGTGGGTATAGACAGTTTAGTGTTCCAAAGCCGCCACTTCTTTTAGCTGCAAACCGTTAGCAGAAATATTAAATCAGACAACATGAAATATCAAATAAGATTTTTAAACGTAATATTTGTTTTGACAGCTTTTTTAACGCTTTATAGTTGCCAAAAAGATGATGAGATACCAGAATGGAATGAAAAACTATTCGTAGTAGACAAGATATACAATTACGACAACGACCTTGTGGCAGAATATTTTTATAACAACAAAAACCAACTTATAAAAAAGTATGTAACTGAACATTTGGGCAATAACTATCAGCAAGAATGGGCTTCTTACTCAGATGAATTTGAATATCATGATGGTCTTGTTTCAAAAATTATTCATAAAGACATTTCGCACAATATGTTTAATTATGAAACCCATATCATCTACAATTCTAACGGAAAAATAACGAAAACTGAAGTATACAAAGAAGGTCTGCAAATTTCTTCTAACTCAAATTATAGATACAAAGATGACTATCTAACGGGAATTTTAAAGTACAACTTTGGAACCTTGGTTTATAGGGATTCATTAGTATATAACAATACAGGAAATGTAAGTAAATATATATACGAAAGCCCAGAAATGAATTTATTGGGAGAGCCAATACCGGGAACAAAAATAACTACCATTCAAGAATTTAATTACGATAATCATTCGAGACCTAACTTTAATCTTGACTATCTTTTCATTTATGAACCTCTTCCATTTTTTGAAGAAGCAGATATACAAAGGCAATTATCTACAAATAATATGACTGAGTTTATTGGTGGAACAAAATGGATATATGCATATAATGAACACGGACTACCTTCTGCAATAGAGGTTAAATGGAAAGATATTGAAACAACTTTGCCTATGTTATTAAGAATAGAATACAAAAAAATAGAATAAAAAATACTTCTGCTAACATCATGTATAAAACATTGGGGTTTAAGTGGTTATTTGAAGTTTTCTGCCCCGCATCAGCGCTTGTGTCGGCAGATAGGTAAGAAGCCCGCAATCCCCAACGTTTCATACATGTGACCGTTACCAACAAGGTTAAAAAACAATATGTGATGCGCAAATTAAATAAGAATTAAAACATGAATAAAGTATACAGACCCAAATGGAATAGTGGCAGATATCATAAAACTGGGAAAGACAGATTGGCCTTATTGTACAATAAATTGGAAGGGATGTCTTTTTTATTTGAAGGTGATTCCGCTGATATCATTAACGAACTTTTAAAATATCAGACAAATAAACCAATTCTCATTTCAAATTTATTGAAAATAGGAGACGAATCTTTCTTGAAGGAAGATATAATAGGGTTTTGTAATGAATTAATTAGTGTAGGCCTATTAACACCTAAAATATTTAATGCCACAGAAGTTAATCAATTAAGAAAAATTATAAGTGAACAACGAAGAAACGAAATTGATACTGTTGAAAAAACAATACAAGAAAAATTGCCATTTGAAATTAGTTCTGCGGAAAGGGACTATTCAAATTTTATTGAAAAGGATGGCATTCCTTTATCTGTTATGATAGAATTAACATATAATTGTAACGAGAAATGTATTCATTGCTACAATCCGGGTGCAGCAAGAAATAACAATGAAAAATCTGAAAGACATTTACTGAAAGAATTGAATTTTATTGATTATGTAAGTTTAATAAAAGAATTAAAAGAATTAGGTGTTGCTAAAATTTCGCTCACAGGAGGTGAACCCTTTATAAAAAAAGATATATGGAAGATAATTGAGCTAATTCATCAGCATGGTTTTTCATTTGATATTTTTACTAATGGATTAGCTTTAATAGATAATGTAGATAAGCTAACACAATATTTTCCTCAATCAGTTAAGTTATCAGTTTATAGTGCAGATGAAGAAATACACGACTCTATAACTCGTATTAAAGGCTCTTTAGCAAAAACACTAAAGGTTGCTGCTGATTTACAAAAAAACGGAGTGCCTATTTACTTCAACTGTCCGGTAATGAAAAATAATTTATCAAGTTATCATACTGTTTATGATTTGGCAAAAAAATATACTGCACTTGCTCAATTTGATGTTAATTTAGCTGATTCATTAGATGGTGATATTGCAGTTTCTCAACTATTACAAGTATCTAACGAGCAATTAGAAATCCTTTTAAGAGATTCCAACATTCCATTGTATGTTGGAAAAGAAGCTCCTGATTTTGGAAAAAAAAGACTGCTAAAAAATGAACCATTTTGTGGCGCAGGTTTAAGTTTTTTTAATATAACGCCAGAAGGGAATATAACACCTTGTAATGCTTTTCCTACAAGTTTTGGAAATCTTAAGGATACAAGTTTTAAGGATATTGTTTTTAGTTCTGAAATATTAAAAAAATGGCAAAGCATTACTATTATCGACTATGAAGAATGTGGTGCTTACGAGCAATGTTGGTATTGTAACAGATGTCCTGGACAAAGTTTTATTGAACACGGCAATGCTTTGAAAAAAAGTACTGCGAATCACAAAATTGCTAAAATTCGTTTTGAACTAGCAAAAAAAATTAAAGATGGAAATGACCCCCTCGGAGGAAGAAAACCACATGAAGTATTAAAAGATGGTGAAATTATAATTACAAAGAAAGTGATATCTATAAAAACGAATAAAAATTATAGGAATAATTCTATGGAATTATGAAAAGAAATTTATGGTCAAATTACCTCACCATAAGTAGGTAATTCATTTAAATTTTTAGATATGAAAAAGAATCTTAAAATTTTAAAAGCTTCTACGACAATTACAATGTCGAATTGCCCAAGAGCGTCAGAGTATCAATGTGGTACTTCGTATAGAAGATCGTAGGAATTAGTGCTTGGGGTAACAGATCTGTTACCCCAAAGCATTTCTTAAATATTATTTATGAGAACAGAAGGAATAAAGTTAAACTGTAAAAGGGTTGATATTGATAATGTTTTATATCAAAATAAAGAGGTTGTCTTACAAAACTATATTATTACAAGCGAGTTAACGGACCTTGAATTGATTTCGCCATCTCCAATACATGGTAGAAGTATCATTACACATTTCAATAAAAAAACCAATAGGTATACTATTACCAAAGGCAATGGTTTAACTTATTTTCCTTATGGTTTTGTTAACACAAAAGAGCTCGATTATAATGTTTGGGGGTATCTAAACAAACAAGATGCTACAAGGGATTATTTAAGTGGTATTTATATTAATGAACTTGGAATAAAAACAAACTTAATGGAAGCTGTTTTTTCCATTTTACCTCAAAAGGTAAAAACTTTTGGAAAAGAACAAGTATTAAAACCTTATATTCTACAATATAGCGTTTTGTGTCCTTACAGGATACATGATTTACCATTTATCTCAAAAAAGACACAGGATTATTATGTTAATCAATGGCAGAATTTTACACAAGAAAATTATAACGATTTCCATTGTATTGCAGCGGATATAATGCTGGGAAACATTAAAATAATGCATTCCAATAATGTTTTACATAATGCTATTCATGGTCAAAATTATACACTATCTCTAGAATTATTAGATTTTGAATTAGCACGTACTCCAATTACACCTTATTTAAGAGAAGAAGATGAAGAACGTTACACAATCTTATTTAATCGCGAAATTATTCAAACACTAGAAATTGTGAATTATATTGCATTCTTCTTAAAAGAGAGAATTAACATTAAAACATTAAAAAACATATTTAATAAATACGGATATGATAATTTGCATTCTTAAAAACAACAAGCTAATAAAACCCAGTTGGTAACAAAAAATATAGTGCATTTGGCAGATTGTGCTAAATTTGAAGATGATAGCGATAAATAAACATAGTTGTAAATTGAAAGATTGGAGCATTGAAATGCCAAACGCACCATATTCAAACCGTTATAGCCAATAGTAACGACACACAAAACGACAACTTAACATTAGACAAATGAGCATTACAACCGCAGACATTCAAAAAGCATTAAAAATAAAAAAAGTAGTTACTGAGTATTTTGACAATTCAACTCAAACGACAGTAATGGCGAAGGACTTAATGAAATTATTTATTTCAAAAGGAATATTCACGAAAGACCACCAAGATGGATTTCCCATTCGTGAATTTCTAAGAGAATTGGAAAAAGGTAAAAACTTAAAGCTCATTCCTCAAGCACATTTTGAGCAAAAAGAGCAAAACAAAAACTGGTATTTTATAAAATCTAACAAATAAACCTTATGACCTTTAACGACATTGACGAGATAAAAAAAGCTGGATTTTCAGGCTTTAAAAAAATGAGTGAATTGTTTCTTGACAGTTCAATGCTTCCCAACAACAACGGTGTTTACCTTGTACTTAACATTGACAATAAACCTGGAGATTTTTTAACGGTTGGTTCGGGCGGACACTTCAAAGGAAAAGACCCAAATATTTCTTTGGCAGAATTAAAATCTAATTGGGTTGAAAATACAAAAGTTGTTTATATTGGAAAAGCAACTTCATTAAGGTCAAGGCTTAAACAGTATTTCGGTTTTGGACAAGGGAAAAATATTGGGCATTACGGTGGCAGACTAATATGGCAATTAAAATACTCCAAAGACCTTGTTGTTTGTTGGAAATCCCTGACAATTGACCCAAGAGAATTTGAAGCCGACCTAATTCAACAATTTGTAAAAACTTTCGGTTGCAGACCGTTTGCAAATCTCGCTAACTAATGACACCAAAACAATTTGAAGACTTGGTTTGCGAACACTTCCGCAATAAAGGATATAAAGCCGAAGTAACTTCATACAGCAACGACTATGGCGTTGACGTATTTGCAACTAAAGGCAAAGAAAGAATTGCAGTTCAAGCAAAAATGTATGGCGGTGGAACAAGAAAAATAAACCGACAAATGGTTATGGAACTTCACGGAGCAAAAGACTATTTTGATTGCACAAAAGCAGTTATTGCGACAGATGGAATATTACTTTCAGACGCATTAGAAGTAGCCAACAAACTTAAAATTGACATATTAAATATTGACAGTTCAGTTCCGGTTACTATTAAAAAATCAATTTCAAACGACAAGACATTTGATAGCATTTGGGAAAAATATATTCTTCCATTGCAAGGCAAAACTTTAACAAGGGACAACGGAGAAACAAACGAAATTCTAAAAGTAAATTGGAGTGAAGTTGAACGACTAACATCAAACGGAAACAAAGGGAAAATTAAGGTTGAAATATTCAAACAGGCAATTAACAAACTTTTAACGGACGGCTCAATTACCAGAGACTACATCAACCAAAATTATGTTGGACGAGCATCATCGGGAATAATTTTAATTTTATCACAAGTTCCCTTTTTCAACCTGACAGACAAACCAACTGGACTAAAATACATTAAATGAAAAAAGCCACAACCGAGAGAACTACTGGCTATAACAGCACCTACCCAAAAGGCGGGGTTTCGTGCTTCGCAGACACATTTGTGCAAGCCGAAAGTTCAGTCCTCCGAATGAAGTTTAGTGGTGAAAATCCCGCCCTTCGGGTAGCTGCAAAGCGTTGATAATCAATCCACCAAACTGGTTTTGAAAGTCTGAATACTCATGCTAACGGGTATAAATTGACAGAGTGAAAAGCAAAAGAAATGAAACAATTTAACAAACTATATACTATGAGAAACATACTGATTTGTGCATTCATTTTAATCCATTCTCTATGTTCAGGTGATGACATTATAAAAGGGGAAATTAATATTTCCGGAACGGCCTTAAATTATTCAGATAGTTCAATGTTAATTCTGACCAATGTAGATACTCATAAGCACATTGACACTGCCTATATTATAAACAACAGTTTCAATTTTACTACTCCTAAATCTGAACCTACTGGTTATGGAATTTTTTTCAGAATGGAAAACCAGCCTCGAGATGAGTTCTTATTTTTCTGGAAAGAAAATGTTGACATTTCAATTAATGGAATTAAAGGCGAGATGAAATATGCAAATGTTGAGGGTGGAATAGTACAGAGTCAACAAAATAGCTATAACAAAATCATAAAACCATTAAGTCTGCATTTCGATAGTATAAATGCAATAATTAATTCCGGTGATGTAAAAGATGCAGAAAAAATAAACTCTCTGAATTTACTATTAGATACTATAATAGATGAAAGAGTTGTCTTGGGAGCTAAATATATAATGGAAAATCCCAACGCTTTTTTAAGTGCATCCCTACTAGCCGATTTTGCACCTTTACTTCAAAAGGACGAAATAAAATCACTTTACGAAAATTTGTCTCCAAAAATCAAAGAGTCTGCTAACGCAATAGCTGTTTCTAATTTTTTAAAAATTAGTAAAGATGTAAAAATAGGTGACATTGCCGACGATTTTGAACTACCAGACTTAAATGGCAACAAAGTTGGGTTGAAAGACTTTAAAGGTAAGTTTGTTTTACTAGAATTCTGGGCAGCAGGTTGTGGTCCTTGTAGAATGGAAAATAAAAACTTATTGGCAAACTATAAACTTTATAATAGTAAGGGATTTGAAATAATTAGTATTTCCAACGATAAAAATAAAAAAGATTGGGCTAATGCAACAAAGAAAGATTCCATAATTTGGGCATCTTTGCTTGGGGATACGGAGGTAGCAGCCAAATACAATGTTAAATTTATCCCGTCAAATTTTCTAATAGATCCAACTGGAAAAATTATAGCAATAAATATACAGGGTGACCAATTAGGAGAAAAACTAAAGGACATATTCGGTGAATAAGGAATGATTATAACAAAGACTATAAATAATGGCGGGTGAAGTACATAATTGAAAGCTCGTAACCCGCACCAGCATTGGTGTTGGTTGACAGCGGACAACCACGCAAACCGCCACTATTTATAGCCTCAACCGTTATGGTGCATTTTAAAAAGACGAAATTGAAACAACTAACATTTATATTTACCCTTATCGTTTCGACAACTTTTGCAGCTTTTGGACAGACAGACTGCAATAAAGCTAAGTTGAATGCTCAAACAGACTTTGTAGAAGGAAATTATTTATTTCATTCATTAGAATTTCAGCCAACAGAAAATACTTACCTCTTTGTGCTTAGAGAAGATTACAACATTCAATGGAGTTTTATCGACCAAGACTCTTTGGACTATTACGACTGCTATGATTCAGCTTTGACCGTGAATTTGAGGAAAAAATATGGAGATGACTTTTTAAATAATGCAAGAACAAAAGCTGATAGTTTAGAGCGCACTGAAAATTGGAGAAAAGAACCAGAGTTTCCTGGTGGAAATGCTGCAATGTTCAAATTCATTACGGACAAACTGATAATTGAAGAAGGTGATTTAGGAGAAGGAATTCAAACTAAAATATTTATTTCATTTACAATAACTGAGAAAGGAGAACTTGAAGACATTAAAGTAGTGAAAGGAATTAGTGAAAAGGTTGACAACAATGTCATACAGATATTTAGTGTAATGCCGAATTGGATACCAGCATATTTGTATGGAAAACCTACAAGAATGAGATATTCAATGCCAATTCAACTTGAATATAAATGAGAAAACGCACCATAACAGCAACTACCCAAAAGGCGGGGTTTCGTGCTTCGCAGACACATTTGTTCAAGCCGAAAGTTCAGTTCTCCGAATCAAAGTCTGTGGTAAAAGTCCCGTCCTTCGGGTAGCTGCAAAACGTTAGCAGACATAGCTCTTGCGGATTCCTGCATCACACACTTACCAGCACGAACTCACCCATTTTTTAATAAATGACCAGCCGCCTGATACAAAGTTCTCCGTTGTGGCTAAAAGTTACAAAGTAAATGCCGCCAGGATGGTGCGATAAATCCAACTCATTATTATCTCCAATCATGCGGGGGCTTAAAATCTTAACTCCCCGGCTGTTAAAAATAGAAATTTCGACAGGAAACTTCACCCCGCCGATGTAAAACTTTCCGGTAGCCGGATTGGGATAAATAATGGGCGACATCCGTGTTGACATTGAAGCAGAGCATTTATTAATTGCTGACTGGTGAGATATTATTTCTCCTTTTGGTCAGAATCGCTGTTTCAACCTGACGTTTTTCGGCTATCGGCTATTTTGAATTATCTTTGCAGGAGTTTTAAAAGTATTAAAAAACCAAGCAATGAACATCGTAATAACAGGAGCAAGCAAAGGTATTGGCAATGCGCTGGTTAGGCGGCTGGCTGCCGATCCTACGCATCATATTGTAGCCATATCGCGCGATGCCGAAAAGCTGAACGCATTGGCTGCTGAATGTCGCTGGCAAAACAGCGATGCGCATGTTCACCCCATTGCTTTCGATCTATTGTCGCCTGGCTATTCATTTAATCTTATCCCCAAAATCGTTGAAGCTTTTGATAGTGTTGATGTTTTGGTAAATAATGCCGGATTGCTGATAAAGAAAGACTTTGCAGCTTTTTCAGATGAAGATTTTGATGCGGTGATGAACGTAAACGTTAAGAGCGTATTCAAACTCACCCGTTCGCTGCTGCCCTACTTTGCTCGTCCGGCACATATCGTCAACATCGGCAGTATGGGCGGCATACAAGGCACGGCCAAATTTGCTGGGTTGTCGTTGTACAGTACCGCCAAAGGCGCTGTGGCGGTGCTTACAGAAGCACTGGCCGAGGAGTTATCCGAAAAAAAGATTTCGGTAAACTGTCTGGCATACGGCGCTGTGCAAACAGAGATGCTGGCGCAGGCCTTTCCGGGTTACACCGCTCCATTGAGCCCCGAAAATATGGCGGAGTTTGTCGCCTGGTTTGCGACGCACGGACATCAGTTTTTTAACGGGAAAGTACTTCCCGTTTCATCATCAACACCTTGAAAAATATATTTTTTAATAAATGGACAACGAGGATCTCATAACACATAGCGGAATCATCACACGGCACGAAACCGGAACCCTCTTCGTAAGCATCATAGCGGAATCGGCCTGTTCGGCCTGCCACGCCAAAGGAGTTTGTGGCATGTCGGAAATGCAGGAAAAGGTTGTAGAAATAAGCGACGCGCATCATGCAGAACTTACTGTTGGCACTCCGGTGACCGTGGCTATGAAACGCACCACCGGACTCAAAGCCGTTTTGTATGGATATTTACTACCTTTTGTGCTTTTGCTGACAACACTTTTCGTTGCAATGGGTTATTACCATAACGAAGGCAAAGCAGGCCTGCTGGCACTGGCCATCCTGCTGCCTTACTACTTTGGACTATACATGCTTCGTGACAAGATGAAAACAAGATTTGAATTTACAATACTCGAAACGTAATCAATCACTTCTACTTTAATAATAAAATCCAATGAAACAATTCCTATTCTATCTTCTACTTCTCGCCTTTATCCCTGCTATTGTTCCGGCGCAGGAGCAGCTTTCGCCACGCATTATTCGCAAAGCAGCTTACGCAGATAAAACACCACCACTTCGTGAAATGACCGTGATACTGCCCGGCGAACGAAAACGCGCATGGAAAGATGGCATTATTAAAAATGAATCCGTTGAAATGCTCCCTAAAAATGAAGCAGGAGAGCAGCCTGGAATTTATGAAAGCCTGCAACAAACCAAAGGTGAAACAAAATCGCGCGGACCGTTGGTTAACGTAGATGGCGTGGGCAATGTGAACGGCGTTTACCCGCCCGACACCGATGGCGATGTAGGTCCGAATCATTATTTTCAGATGATCAATCTCTCATTTGCCATATTCAGTAAAACTGGCGCAAGGCTCTATGGTCCCGCCGACAACAGCACGCTATGGCAGGGATTTATTGGCCCCTGGACCGGCACCAACGATGGCGACCCCATCGTGATCTACGACGAGGATGCCGACCGCTGGGTAGCATCACAGTTTGCCGTCGAACTCTCCAACGGCAAAAGCTATGAACTGGTTGCCGTGTCAGCAACCGGCGACCCATTGGGCGAATATTACCGTTATGCTTTCGAATTTGATCATTTCAATGATTATCCTAAACTGGGCGTGTGGGGCGATGGCTACTACTGCACCTTCAATTTCTTCAGCGGCCAATTCATCGGTTCAGGCGTAGCCGCCTTCGAACGCGACAAAATGCTCGTCGGCGACCCCGACGCCAACATGGTGTTCTTTGGGTATTTCCCCGGTAAATTCAGCCTGCAGCCTTCTGACTTCGACGGCATCCTGCCACCCGAAGGCTCGCCTGCTTACATCGCTACAGCTAATATTTTTAATAATAAAAAACTTGAGATTTATGAATTTGCTGTCGATTGGGACGATCCGGCTAACTCAACTTATCAGTTAAGCGTATCGCTCAACCCGGGCTATTTTAATGCAGATGTGGATGGAATACCGCAGCCAGGAACCAACAACCGCCTCGACGTGCTGGCACAGATGCTCATGTTCAGGCTCGCCTATCGCAACTTCGGCACCTACGAAACCATGCTGGCCAACCACACCGTAAAAGTGGGTAGCCGCGCAGGCATAAAATGGTATGAGCTGCGCAAAAACGACACCACCAACTGGTACATCTATCAGCAGGGTGTGTACGCTCCCGACGACGGTCTGCACCGCTGGATGGGAAGCCTGGCCATGAACGCCGACGGCACCATAGCGCTGGGATACTCGGTGAGCAGCAGCAACCATTTTCCTTCCATCCGCTACACCGGACGTCCGGCCGATGCTCCGCTGGGCGAGATGACTTACGAAGAAATAGAAGCTGTGACCGGAACCAGCAACCAAAGCAGTATCTCGCGCTGGGGCGACTATGCCAATATGAGCGTGGATCCGGTGGACAGCACAACTTTTTGGTTTACCACCGAATATTGTCGTGCCGGATGGAAAACCCGCATTATCTCTTTCAATTTTGACCCGTTGATGCCACCAGTAGCCAATGCCGGCGAGGACGCCTCCGTTTGTCAGGACACACTTTTCAGAGCTTTCGGCAGCGTTGCCAACGCCAAGGGGCATCTGTGGACAACCACGGGCGACGGCATCCTTCCCAACCCACAAAACCTCACAACAGTGTATTTCAGAGGAAACGGCGACCTGGCGAAAGGAGAGTTCTGGCTCACCCTCACCGCCGAAGGCTACGGCGAAGGCATGACTGCTTCCGACAGCATCCACGTAGAAATTGTTTTTCGTCCCATCGTCGATGCCGGCAACGACACCACCATACATCTACAGGCTGCCTATCAGGCCAACGCACTGGCGTCCAACTACGAAAACCTGCTGTGGAGTACTACCGGCGACGGCGTCTTCAGCAACGAAAGCTCCCTGCAAACGATCTATACGCCGGGCGAAGAAGACAAAGTAAATCGCACCGTGAAGCTTACGCTGATGGCTTCACCCCTCTCGCCCTGCTCTTTTGGCGGCAGCGACAACCTAACCCTAACCCTCGATCCCACCATTGGAATCGCCGAAGCACCAGCGTCAGAAAAAATTTCGGTTAGCCCAAATCCTTCTTCCGGGAAATTTACCGTCACGGCCAGTGGCATCAACCGGGATGCGATCATCAACATCATGAATACTGCCGGCGACATCGTTTTTACCGAACACATGCAGCCCGGCGAATACTCCAGAGCATTCGACCTGCGCTATCAGCCGGCAGGCATTTATCTTGTGCAGATCAACACAGGAAAAACTACTGTGGTGGAAAAAGTGATCATTCAGTAGCGCGTGGCGCAATACATTTCCAATAATATTCGAATTTTAAAAAACAAAAAAGCCTCAGATGACTGAGGCTTTTTTGTTTTTATTTTTAGATGCGCCCAAGTTAGGCGTCTGGACGATGTTGCGTTTTAGGACACGCAGCCTTGTGCCTTTGCCTTATTTCCACAGCATTCCAATGGGTTTGCTTTAAACAAAAACAGCCTTCCGGATTTATCATACGCAAGGCTGTTTTTTATTAAAATAGATAATTTTCTACTTAAAATCTTTCTTTAGGATTTCTACCCAGGCGTTGACGCGCTCGAGAGTTTTGTCTTTTTGGTTGTCTTCGTCGATGATCAGGCCAACGAATTTACCATCTTTCACGGCCATCGACTCGGCAAAATCGTAACCGCCGGTGGGCCACACACCGATTATTGTTGCCTTGTCGGCCACGGCATCGTATAAACGTCCTGCTCCATCGGCAAAGCTGTCGGAGGAGGCTTCCTGGTCACCGAGGCCAAAGATGGCTATCTTCTTTTTCTTTAGATCGGCCTTTTTTACTTCATCAATAAAATCCAGCCAGTCTTCCTGCATCTCACCAATTTCCCACGTGGGGGTTCCGAGCACCAGATATGGGAACTTGTTAAGGTCAGCTTTTGAAGCATCTTCAACATTTATAACCATACATCGCTCCTGGCCAAAGGCGTTGCAAATGAGATTAGCAACCTTTTCGGTGCTCCCGGTTGAGGAGCCATAAAATATTCCAATATTTTTTTCCATCACAAATAAATTTTAGATGTTGGCAGTAGTATGCCTACACATTCAGTAATGAGCAAAAAACACGCAGTGCCCACCTTTGTTCAACTTTGGTTCAATCCAAAGATACCTGCCATCAAGCCACCATCCAAGCTAAAGGCTTGGCCGGTGATGCATGCCGACAGCTGTGAGAGAAGCCATTCGGCCAGTGAGCGGTGGCACCGCCGACGATGAAGTATTTGTTTTCGAGGTCGGGATTCATTATTCTATTTTACTAAAAAAACACAGGGGATGACGCACATAATTGGTATTTTAACAGCCCAGGTTTCCCTGTTGCCAATGCGATCCCCTGTATTTTGTTGTGTTGTGATTTCAGATTTCAAGGCTATGCCTCGTCGTCTTCGTCTTCTTCCAGATCCATCATCATACCCCAACTGATGGCTGTCAGTGTGCCGTCGTCGAAATAGAAGTCGATGAGAGCATCGTCGAATGAAACGCGTTTTTCGTTTTCGTACTCTTCGTCATCCATCACCTCGGTGTCCATGTCTTCGTATTCGTGGTCGTTCATCAGCTTGATGACTTCAGCTTCCTTGAGGTCAAAAAGCTTTTTACCGAAGAGCATTACGTCGCGGTTTTCGGTCTCGAACTGTGTGAGCACGGGCTCTTCGTCCACTTCAAAAAACAACGACAGTTCCATGTCGTCGTAGTGATAGATAATGCTGTCGCCCATGTCCTCGTCGACGATTTCTTCTTTCTCGTCGGGCTCGCCCAGATGAGCAACGATTTGTTTTGGTGTACTGCCAAACTCAAGCGCACCAAATCCCTCCAGTGGCTTAATCTCGAATGACATTTCTTTCATAATTTGTAATAGTTTTTAATGAATTATTTTAATGGTGAATTTGGTTCGTGTACAAAATGTCTAAAAACCATCTTGTTAAGAAATTGCGGTACAAATTTATTAAGATAAACGGTCGCTTTGCCCTGCGCGGTAAGAATTATGTTGTTTTTGCGATGGTAGACGGCGCAGGCAATTTTATGAGCCACCTTTTCGGCGCTCATGAGTTTATTTTCGTCGAGTGGCGACTCCCCCTGCTGCGAGCCATCGGCAGCCAGCGCCACATTGCGGATGTTAGACCTGGTAAAACCCGGGCAGGCTATGAGCACGTGCACGTTGTTGTGAAGATTTTCGATGCGGATCACCTCCATGAGACCCTGTATGGCAAACTTGGAAGCTGAATAGCCAGTTCGCCCCGGCAGCCCTTTGTAGCCTGCCACCGAAGAAACAGCTACCAACGAGCCTTGCGTAGCCTGAAGATGGGGCAGCGCATATTTAGAGCAATAAGCAGTGCCCCAAAAGTTGACATCCATGAGCCGCCTGAGCACATCGAGTTCCACATCCTCAAAAAGCGCACGCATAGAGATGCCTGCATTATTGATCAATACATCTATTTTTCCGAATTTGTCGATGGCAGCTTCTACCAGATTTTGGCAATCGCTCTCAATGCTCACATCGGTAGCAACGGCAAGCATTTCATGGCCTTTTTCGGCCAGCGACTTTTGCATCTGTTGCAACTTAGCCACATTGCGGGCGGCAGCAACCACACGTGCACCATTGCCGGACAGCTCTCTCACCAATGCCTCCCCTATTCCCGAGGAAGCCCCGGTTATCACGACAACTTTGTTTTTGAAATTCATAGTTGCGGAAACAACGTTGTAAACTGCATCTAATTTTGTCTGATGAAAAACTTATTGAAATTTCTTTGGGTTTTGTTTTTTATATTCCGCGATAAACATCCCAAATTGAGTTTGAACATAAAAATTACTCACCTCCCAAAGTTTTGTCGGCACGCTCCTGTGCATCTGCTTTTAATTTATCAGCCTGGCGGCGGGCAGCATCAAGGATATCATCAGATTTCTTTTGCGCAGCCTTTACCAGATTGTCGGCTGTGTTGTCAGCTTCGGCCAGCAGATTTTTGATTGCAGCTTTGGCTGCCGCTTCAGCAAGTGGGCCTTCCTCTTTGGCTTTATCTAATAATTTATCGGCTTGTTTGCGTGCTTCCTCTTTGGCTTTTTCGGCACTCTGCGCTACCTTTAACATTGTTGCGTCAGCTTGTTGCTGTGCGTCGGCAATAATCTTTCGTGCTTTCTGGTCAGCGTCGTCGATAATTTTTTGAGCATCGACACGGGCTTCGGCTTTCGCCTTGTCAAATCTCTCGCGAGCCTCCTGTTCGAGTTTTTCTTTTTGCCGTTGCAGCTCTTCGAGTGCTTTATTTTTCAAATCATCAATCATCGACTTGCCGGAACCTTCGCCCGGGAAGATGCTCACGGTAGGATCGGAAAGTGTTCCGCCGATGTTGGCTTTTACGGTGACGGTTTCCCCCAGGCTAAAGTTGGTTCCTATCTTATTGGCTTCCTTCACCAGGTTTTCGAGGATGTCGTTGGCAGCTCCACCAAATTTGGCGCGCGGTATGGTCAGGATCATGTCGTAGCTAATGGTTTGATCCAGCGCCGTCCAGCCGCCAATGCTGGCGCTCATGTCGGCATATTTTATATCAAAAGGCTGCACGTGCAATTTGCCATTGATAAACTCGAACGAAAGATCCACCGGCCCCATCAGCAGTCGCTTCAGATCGGGCATCTTGAGCAGGTCGGCCAATTTATTAAAGGTGTTTACATTCTGAATGGTAATGGTAGTAGTTTGCAGGCTCCCGTTACCGTTGAGACTGCTGTAAACGGGCATCATTCCTTTGTCCAGCAGTGTCGTCATATCGAAGTTGACGGTAAATTTTCCCTGTGTTTTTTCAGCGATCGGGGTAAACTTCTCTATGGTACCTATGTTTTTGTAGGCCGTCTGAATGTCGATGTCGGCAATACGCATGTCGAGCTGGGCTTGTGGATGCGCGGGATTTCTTGTATCATATTTTCCCGAAAGGCTGGCAGTTCCATCCAAAATTCCCATGTTGAGATTATCGAGTGTAACAGCTTTGTCGGCTACCACCATTTTGCCATTGACGTTGGTCAATTCCAAATTATCATAAAACACCTTATCAAATTGTGTGGTGAGCGTGAAGTGGATGTCGGCCGGAATTTCAATTACGCCCATTGAAGCAGTATCTGCCGGCGATGTGCTTTCCGCCGGAGTAGTCGGTTCATTGGTTGGAGCGGATTCATCGGCTGGCATCAGATCGGTGATGTTAAGATAGGATGACCTGGCGTCGAGCTGTCCTCTCAAGATTCCATCGGAAAGGAAATAAGGCATAAAGTTTTCGATGCGGCCGGTGGCCGAAAAATCGTTTCGTCCAATGTTCAAGGCAAAGTTTACAAGGTCGAGATAGGCCGGCGAAAAGTTGAGTTGTGCGTTGGCAATGTGTACCGGCTCATTGAAAAATTCCGTCGGATAATTAAAGTTTTTCATCAACAGCGATCCTATGAATTTAAAATCTTCATAACGTTCATTTTCAATAGCCGACATGGCTCCTTCAAAAGAAAAATCGGCCGTGATCATTCCGCTAAGGGATTCAGCTTCTTCGAGCGGATACACTTCGGCAATGCGCGATAAGTCACCCTCCGCTTCTACGGCACCCTTCAGGTGCATGTCGCTCATTGGATTTTTAATAAAAAGGTTAGCCGAAATTGCATTGCCAGCCATCACAAGGTCAAAGCGGGAAACATCTACGGTAAGATTGTCCAGGTCGCCGCCAGGGAAGTTGACGCGGGTGTCGATATTTACATCACGCACGGCCTGCGGCAGGTCGGGATACTGGAAGTAACCGTCGTTCACCTCCAGATTGATAGCAAAAGCAGGATAACTCGTTTCGGTGTACATTCCCTTCACGTTGCCCTTGATGCTCATTGTGCCGGAGGTTTTCAAACCATCGAAGTTGGTGCTATAAATTGCCGGCACCATCGACAGGAAGTTTTTAAACTCCGATTCCTGAGAGGCGAAAGTCAGCATCAGATTCATGTCGCCATTTTCCTGCATGCCCACCGAACCATCAAATCCGATAAACAATCGATTAAGTCGCAACTGATTTTTTTTCAAAGTATAAATACTGTTGGCCAAATCAGCGTCGATCAGGGCATGTAACTCAGCATCCACATTCCGAAGATATTTCACGCCGTCGTAAATCACCGTCACGCGCTCTATGCTGGTGTAGGTATTCAATGAGGTAAAGTCGAGCGTAAAATCACCGGACATCTTGAAATCCACACCTTCGAGCAGCGCATAGGTAGTAAGACTTTTGTCGTCGTAGATGATGCGCCCGTCGTTGATGGCCACATGCTGCAAATCGAGTTTAAAAGGGGAAGCCGATTCGTCAGGTGTAGGTTCGGGAGTTGATTCGGAAGGCAGCATAATATCGTAGTTGGCAAGTCCCTCCTTGGTTACGCGCACATTTACACGGGGGTTTCTAATGTGCACCTTGCGCAGCTTGTAGGCTTCGCACCTGATCACACTCATCAGATCGAGCGTAAGGTCGAAATCAGGAATCCACGCCAGCGTGTCGCCCTCAAAAGGCGCTTTATTAACCACCGAAAGCCCTTCGAGCCTGAAGTTGAAGTTGGGAAAACTCCTGAACAACGACAGACTGAAGTCGGTAAAATCCACTTGTGCATTCACATTTTTATTAATCTCCTGTTTTACCTTCTCCACGATCTGGTCACGGAAAAAATAGGGTATGGCAACCATTGCCAAAAGCACCACCAACAAGAAGATTCCAATAATTTTAAAAAATAATTTCATGACGTTTTATTTTAAATTTCATTTATTTTCTTTACGAAAAGGAACATAGATTAAATTTCTAAGATAAAAATCAGCGATCACCAGCGCTGCCATAGCTTCTACTACCGGCACTGCACGTGGCACTACGCAAGGATCGTGGCGGCCGGTAACCGAAAGTTGCACCTCTTTGCCGCTTTTGTCCACCGTCGTTTGCTGCCTTGCAATACTTGCCGGCGGCTTAAATGCCACCCGAAAAATAACGGACTGTCCGTTGGAGATGCCGCCCTGAATGCCTCCGGAGTGGTTGGTACGCGTGGTGATTGCACCATTTTCAACGACAAAAGCATCGTTATGTTCAGAGCCTTTGCGCGAAGCAGCGACAAACCCCTCTCCCACCTCAAAACCTTTGGTAGCATTGATGCCCATCATGGCGGCAGCCAGAGCAGCGCTGAGTTTGTTGTAAACAGGCTCCCCCAATCCGGCGGGCACACCAGTGATGGTACACGCCACAACGCCGCCCACCGAGTCACCCTGTCGGGCAAGCTCCGCGAGTAGTTCTTCCATTCGCGAAGCAGCGACTTTATCGGGACAACGCGTTGGACTATCGTCCACTATTTTTTGCGTAAGCGCTGATAAATTCGCTTGTGCAGTAATGTTTCCGATTTGATGTGTGTAAGCCAACACCTGAATTCCAAACTGCTTTAAAAGATGTGTGGCAAAGGCGCCCGCCGCAACACGCACCAAAGTTTCGCGCGCCGAAGCACGTCCGCCGCCGCGCTGATCGACATGACCATATTTTTGGTGATAAGTGTAATCGGCATGAGAAGGCCGGTAAACATTGGAAAGCGCATCGTAATCTGCGCTACGTTGATCGCTGTTGCGGACAATAAAAGCGATGGGCGATCCTGTAGTTTTGTTGTCGAAAATGCCGGAAAGAACCTCGATTTTATCAGCCTCCTTGCGCTGGCTTACCAACCTGGACTGACCGGGCTTGCGACGGTCGAGACATTGCTGCACAAAATCCAGGTCGATGATAACGCCGGGCGGAAAACCATCAATAACGCCACCCATGGCCAAGCCGTGCGATTCGCCAAAGCTTGTGATGCGCAAAATTTCTCCAAAACTGTTTGAGGCCATAGCGTCTGGTGATTCTTAAAAATTACAGCAAAGGTCGGATAATATAGTGTTACAAAAAGTTAATTGATAAAAAGAAGATGGAAAGAAGAGGTGAGTGATGAGAATTGAGAGATGAGCGGTGAGAGATGAGAAAATGATTGAATAAAACCAGTCCTTCGGTGGTTGCGGTGGCTGCGGTGACTCTGGTGGCTGAGCGGAGCCGAAGCCAGCTTGTCGAAGCCATCCGAAAAGTTACACAGTGTTACACCAAGTTTTACACAGAGTAACACAGTGAAACCTCAAATTTAGAAAATAACAATTGAATAAAGCCAGTCCTTCGGTGGTTGCGGTGGCTGCGGTGACTCTGGTGGCTGAGCGGAGCCGAATCCAGCCCGTCGAAGCCATCCGAAAAGTTACACAGTGTTACACTAAGTTTTACACAGAGTAACACAGTGAAACCTAAATTTAGAAAATAACAATTGAATAAAACCAGCCCTTCGGTGGTTGCGGTGGCTGCGGTGACTCTGGTGGCTGAGCGGAGCCGAAGCCAGCCTGTCGATGCCTTATTCTTTAAAAGAAAAACCCCCGGGATGAATTGGTGCTTCAATCTTCCCGGGGGTTTTTTATTCTGATGCCAGAGAGCTGTTACTAGTCGCTGACCAGTTTGAGTTTTGACTCAAGGACTTTTAATTCCTCTTTGGCATTGTTGATTTTCTTTTCAAACTCGTCTTTAAACAGGCTTGCCTTCTTGCTGTCGGCCAGGAAACCGATGTTGTTTTCCCACACGTTGATGTCGTCGCGCAGGGTGCTGATTTTTCCCTGAATAAAGCTGCGCTCGCGCGTGAATGTGCGCTGGGCATCGGGAGCCTCCCTAACGGATTCCATACGGCTACGATAGGTGGAGAGCGAAATCTCGTGGCTGCTGATGTTGAGCTTGTCGAGTTGTTTGTTCACAATATTTCTGAAAGCATTCTGCAACCGGTCTTTGTCTTTGAAAGGCACGTGGCCGATGTCGGTCCACTGGCGCTGGAAGTCTTTGAGTTTGTTGAGGTTTTCGGATTTATCCTCACCAAATTGGGTTTCTTCCACCAGCTTGATAAGCTCCTCTTTGCGGCGCAGGTTTTCACCTTCGTCCTCGCGGATGCTGGCAAAATGTTTTGATTTATTATTGAAAAAAGTGTCGCAGGCAACACGGAAACGTCTCCATATTTTGTCGGCATTTTTGCGTGGCACCGGTCCAATTTCTTTCCACTCTTTTTGCATTTCGATGAGCTCACGCGTAGTCTGCCTCCAGTTGTCACTTTCGCTCAGGGCTTCAGCGCGCACGCAGAGGTCGAGTTTTTGGTTGTAGTTGTTAACCTGCTGATCTTTGAGCTTGCCGAAATATTCTTTCTTTTCGTTAAAGAAATTATCCATACTGGTGCGGAAGCGTTCCCACACCTCGTCGTTCTGGCGTTTTGCGGCAGGACCTATGGTTTTCCACACTTTAAAAAGCTCGTTGAAATGGTGGGTTTTCTGTTGCCATTGTTTCAACGAATCCACCTGACCTTCGACCAATTGCTCGGCTTTTTCGCAGAGCGCCACTTTTTGCTCATAATTGATGTCGTGCTGATCTTCCATCAACTTGTAGTGATCGCGGCGACGCTGGTTAATCTTATCGGTTGTGGATTTGAAGCGTTCCCATATCTCTTCGTTTTTGTCGGCAGGCACCGGCCCCACCTCTTTCCATTGTTCGTGGAGGCGTTGCAGGGCTTTGAAAGATTTAATAATTGACGACTCGAGCAAGAGCTCTTCGGCTCGTTCGCAGAGTTCTATCTTTTGCTCAAGGTTTTTCTTTAGGTCGAGATCTTTAAGCTCTTTGTTAATTTTTACTTTATCAAAAAACTTCTCCACCAGAAAATGATAGTTCTGCCACAGGTTGTTCACCTCAGCTTTGGGAACTATTCCCAGCGATTTCCACTCTTCCTGTAAAGCGCGGAAATCGTCGTAGGTCTTCTTCAGGGTTTCTTCGGAAGCGATAAGCTCTTTCAGCTCGTCAAGTATCTGCTGCTTACGCGTCAGGTTTTTCTGTTTCTGCACTTCGAGCTGATCCAGATAAATGCCGCGTTTTTGTTTATAAATAGCGAAAAGCTGGTCAAATTTTCCCTGAAGGGTGTCGTGAATCGGGGCTGCTTGTTTTTCAGGAACTTCTTCTTCGCTTTCCTGACCTTCTTCTTGCCCGGCGTCGGTAAGACTTTCCTGCATCTGGTCTTCTTTGAAAGCTTTGGTCTTTTTGATGAATGCGACTTTTATCAAAGCCACCTTTGGTTTTATCTCGTTCACATCATCGGCAGCCACCAGCTTCTCAAGCTGGTCTATAAGCTCCTCGCGTGATAATTCTTCAAAATTGGTAATCTCTCCTTCGTCTTCTTCCTCCTCATCATCCTCTTCTTCGTCGTGAGTTTTATCCAGGTCGTTGTCGACAGTTTTTACGGAGGCAGCCGCAGTTTGTTGTGTTGCCGTGTCAACCACAGCTTCAGCTTCAGCAACAGCTTCTGTTTTGTCAGCAACTTCGGGTTCAGCAGCAGCTTCGGGTTCGGTTACTGGTTTTGCCTCAGCCTCTGTTTCGTCCGGTTTTTCTGCAGCAGGTCCCGAAGTCGATTCATCCGTCACCTGAATGGTTTCCCCAGCGTCATCGCCAGTGGATTCAACCTGATCAACTGCGGCTGCTGGTTCTGTTTCATCTTGCGGAATAGCCTCTGCTTCAACAGATGGCGCCTCCTCATCAGTTACATCGCTTACCGCAGAAGTGATTAACTCAACACCCTTTTCAGCGTTATCTGCAGATGCAGCATCACTTGGGGTCTCTTCTGTAATTGCGCTTTCAGCGGGATTTTCATCCAGCTGCTGCTCTGCTTCCACAGGAGCGCTTTGGGATTGTTCGTCGGCAGATTCCTGAACCTGAACTAAAGGTTGATTGGCTTCTTCCTGTTGTTGTTCAGTCTGGAGTGTCTTCTCATCCTGTGTCCCGTTTTGGGATTCTTCAGGAATTTGATTGGTTTGATCTTTTGTTTCCATTGACTAAAGAATTTTGTCTTACGTAGCGTTTTGTTTTACGGTATTCTGGTTTTTATACTCAAATAAAAACCTGATAATTAGATGTCTGTTTTTTTAAAAAATGAGTGCAAAAATAGCATTTATTTAACAGGATAATTAATCAATCGGAATTTAACTTTTTGCCATAGCATCATTTATAAAAACCGCGCAACACCTAACACGAATTGTGGAGTTTCTAATCCAAAAAAGCCTTGGTGGATTTTATCATCATAATTCGACTGAATCCTACGTTAAACGGGAATTCTCATAATAAATATTTCCAGCAGAACGAATTGGCACGTTTTTCAAATCAATCCTGTTCAAGAAACCTTTAAAATTTGAATTATGCGCAAAGTAGGAATTATAATGATCTTTTTGGGAATCATAGGTGTAGCGGTATTTGGCATTCAAACTTTTACCAATGCAAGAAGCTTTAAATTTTTCGGCATCCTCCTCGGACACCACTTGGCAGGCTACATACCGATTGTATTAAGCGCACTGTTGCTGATAGCCGGTTTACTGGTGGCGAAATATTCAAAACCGCCTTATCAGAAATGAGCAAAGATAAGCTGGTAAAAGTTCTAAGGAAGTTAAGCCCTGCAGAGTGAGCTCAGAGCGAAGCCCTTGCAGGTTTTTTACGCTAAGCAGAGCTATTTGAATTTGATTTCAAATTGTATGGATCTTACGTAGCGGCAGGAACCTGCAAGGATTCTAACACTAACGTGGCAGCCGAACCCTGTAAGAGCAGTACTGCCTAACGTTTTCCTACCCCACACTTCTTAGAGGGTTGTTTTATTGCCAAGATCCTCCGAACCGTCAGGTTCGCCGGGGATTCCATTTTTTGATGAAGTGGTATGTTCGATAGCAGTGGGATCTTTATGGAGTGGTGGCTCAAGGTATTTTCCCTTCTCGCTGTTGAACTCACTCTGCGTAATCTCCCCGCGCCGGTAGCGGTCTTTGAGTACATCGAGTGTTGATTCTCCATCGGGCCCGTGACCTTTGCTCCGTGAAGGTTTTCGAAAGATTACGAATATTATTACAACTACTATAGCAAGGCCAAGTACCCATGCCCACACCATGTCCAGGTTGTATGTTCCGCTTTGGTTCATTATGATATTTATCATTGTTTTCCTTTTTTAAATTGAGTAAATCTTGATTTTAAAATCATCGGCTACAAATTCTGTTTACGTTCCAACGACTCCTCATGTTTTGCAAAATCTTCAACAGGATCCTCTTCCGGAATTTCTTGTGGCGAAGAATCCGGTTTGCGGCGAGTCGGATTTTGCTCCCGCAACGCTTTAATTATTCCCCATAAAATGAACGCCAGCAGAAAAGCTCCTGCAATCCATATCCAACCTACACCCAGATTATTCAACAAATCATTCATATCCAAATAATAAATTAAGGTTTTAAAAAGTGGAAACATCAAATACCACCGATGAAATTATTATTCCAATACGCCGAAAACGCATTTCAACAACGTATTACCTGCCGGCACCAGTCATCGCGTTATTTTACCGGCAAAAAAAACGTAGGGTACTCATGGGTAAATTCCTACACACATTTGTTGCTGTGTTTCTACGATCAACCTTATCAGATGCAAAAAGGTGGTGTTGTGGAGGTAAAGCGTCTCAGCATACGGTTTCGCAGCCTTCGCTGATGTCGTGCTGCTCGATTTGAAAAGTAGTGTGTCCGATGTTAAAATGGCTCTGAAGCTCCTGCTGCAGGTTGCGGATAAATGAATCGTCGTGACCCGCCGGCATGACCAGGTGTGCGGTAAGAGCAACCGCAGTAGTACTCATGGCCCAGATGTGCAAATCGTGAATATCGACAACTCCATTCTGACTCAAAAGAAAATTACGCACTTTTTCGAGATCGATATGCCGGGGCACTGCGTCGAGCGCCAGGTCGATGGAATCGGTAAACAGGTGCCAGGTGCCCCAAAGCACCACGATAATAATCACAAAACTAATGATGGGGTCGATCCATAATGCCCCCGTAAGGGTGATGAGTAAACCGGCTATTACCACACCCACCGAAACGCCGGCATCGGCAATCATGTGTAGATAAGCTCCCCGGATGTTCAAATCGTGTTTTTGACCTTTCATAAATAGCAGCGCCGTAAGGGTATTAATTACCACTCCTATGCCTGCCACCCACATCACCTGGATAGAAGCAACCGGTTCGGGATTTTTGATTTTACTTACGGCATCCCAGCCAATAGCAGCCATTGCACCAAAAAGCAACAATGCGTTGAGAATAGAAACCAAAATGGTGGTCTTGCGTAAGCCATAGGTGTATTTACCTTTGGGACGGCGCGTGGCCAGCCAGGCTGCTCCCCAGGCAAATGCCAGACTCAGCACATCGCTGGCATTGTGAACTGCGTCAGCAAGCAACGCCGAGGAGTTGGCCAGCAATCCATAAATAACCTCTACAATCACAAAGCCGACATTGAGCGAAATGCCAATGGCAAAGGCACGTCCGTAGCTGACATTTGAACCTTGAGCGTGCGTATGCGAATGATTGTGTGACATCGTTTAAAAATAAGACTATGGCGATGAAACAACGAAGGTTTAAAAAGGTTTGAAAGTTTCTTCCCGGATTCCATTTACAAAACACTATTAGTTGTCCACTAAACCTATTATGGATCACACTATTCCTGATGAATACTGATAATCGTTAGAAAGAAGAATGTAAGCGGCTGCGCAGAAAAGGGGAACTCGCAAAACGAAAAGCATTACTTTTAGCCGTTCATTTATTTATACAAAACTTGTATGATCCGCTTGCGATATCTTATTATAATCTTCACGTTTTTTGTTTCGATTCCGCTCTTTAGCCTGTCGAACGACACATTGCTGCTGCAACTCGACAAAGTGATTTTACAAAAAGAGGAGTTTAGAAATCAAAAATACCACAACATCGGGCAGCTCAAAAAAGAGCTTGAAGAAGCACACCGCGCTCATGATTACGTGCAGGAATATCAATTTTGCCAGCAGCTCTTTGAGGAATATGGCTCCTTTATCTACGATTCAGCTTTTCATTATGCCTGGCGCATGCAGGATCTGGCGCGTGTTTCGGGTCAGCCCGAAAAAATAGCTACGGCACGTCTTAACATAAGTTTTGTATTGCTTTCGTCGGGCATGTTTCATGAGGCGCTCGACACACTTCAGGCCATCGATCCGCGCCATCTCACCGACCATCAGCAGGTGACACGGTACAATCACCTGGGACGCGCCAATTACGACATGTCAGAGTACTCCAACGACCCTCATTTTACGCCTTATTATATTGCGCACGGCAATGCTTTTATCCGAAAGGCTATCGCCATTGCCGACAGTGCAGCTTATCGCAAATGGGTGCTCACAGCACTGCTTAACCTGAACGAGGGAAATACCGGCAGCGCCCGTTCTTTTTATAATAAGGTGCTTGATAATTTCGAAATCAGCACCCACGAAAAAGCCATGATTTACGCCAGCCTGGCTACCCTCGACCTGAAAGAAATGGATACCACCGCAGCCATCGGCAACCTTACCCGCAGCGCTATGGCCGACATCCGGGCAGTAGTGACCGAAACCATCGCGCTGCGCAATTTGGCCACGCTGCTTTACCGCAAAGGCGACATACTCAGAGCCTACAATTACATCCTGCTTGCCAACAACGACGCAGGATTTTATGGCGCCCGCCAGCGCACCTTCCAGATTTCGGAGGTGCTCCCGCTGATTGAAGGCGAGAAACTGAAACTTACCGAAAACCAAAACCAACAGTTGCAGCTTTACGTGATTTTTTTGGCAATACTTGCCGCATTGGTGCTGGTTTCAATGCTGGTAATCGTCAAACAGCTCAGTAAATTGCGCAAAGCACGCGAAACCATTTTGCAGGCAAATGTAAATCTGAAAGCCCTCAACGAAACCCTGAGCGAGGCCAACAAAATCAAAGAAGAATACATCGCCTATTATTTCAATATCAGCACCACTTACGTGGATAAGCTTGAAATGCTGCGCGACAGCCTGCAGCGCAACATCGACAACCAACGCTACGAAAACCTGCAACAAGCCGTCGATAAGCTTAATATTAAAAATGAGCGGCTTTTACTTTTTCAGAATTTCGATAAGATTTTTCTGAGCATCTTCCCCGATTTCGTCGAAGGATTCAACGCACTCTTCAAGCCCGAAGACCAGGTGCAGCTTACCGAAGATGGCGCCATGAACACGGACCTGCGCATCTTTGCGCTTATCCGTATGGGCATCACCGATAACGAAGCCATCGCCAAAATCCTCAACTTCTCCATCAACACTATTTATTCGTACAAAAACCGCATCAAAACCCGATCGGTTTTTGCCAACAACGAATTTGAAGATCACATCATGGCCATCCGGTCAGTTTGAGTTGCGGGTTGCAGGTTAATAAACCCGATCGAAATTTGAACGTGTAGCTTAGTAGGGTCGCCCGATCGGGCGACTGTACATGACAGAACTTTGGGCTTTAGAATTTGTAAATTGCTGATTCAAAAAATGCCGCCATTCCAGCCCCACAGGTCGCGGGGTGCATCCACAAATTCGATATAGATCCGATTTGCCGGAACATGGGTGGCTTCGGTAAGAAAGCCGGTGAGACGCGCCGACAGATCAGAAGTTTGTTCGCGGGGCAAGCCGATGCTTTTCAGCTCGCAATAAATCAACGGTGCATCGGTGCCTCCAAAAAGCATCTGCCGCTGATCTTCCACATCAATCATCACATATTTTTCCGGCTTGTGAAGCATCTCAGCTACCAATTTCGAAAGGTTTGCGATAAGCTCATCGCCGGCATTCAGCTTTTGGTTGGTTTTAATTTTTAGATAAGGCATAGAAAAAGATTTTAAATCACAAAAAACAAATAAAATTCAAAACTCAATGACCAAAAAACGAAGATTTGAATTTTGGTTTTTGGAATTTATTTGTCATTTGAAGCTTTTCATTTGGAATTTTATAAATCCTATTTCGGATATTCGATGCGGATGTGATAAATGTTCATCAGCTTCTTTTTCAAAATTTTCTTCGTCTTGTTGATGTCGCGCAGTGTGATGTTGGAATTGATAAACTGGCCGGATTCCACCTGTTTGTTGATGATGTTTTCCACCAGATTGTTGATGGTCACCTCGTCGATAATTTTCATACTGCGTGCGGCGGCTTCCACCGAATCCGACATCATCACCACGCTGGTTTCTTTGCTAAAAGGTATCGGGCCGGGATAGGTAAAGCGGCGCGGGTCGACCTTTTCGTCGGGATTTTCTTTTTGCTGCATGGTGTAGAAATATCCCACTTTACTATTTCCGTGATGGGTGCGGATAAAGTCGATGATCTGCTCGGGCAGCTTGGCTTTTTTTGCTTTTTCGATGCCATCAATTACGTGATCAATAATGATACGGGCGCTCTCTTCGTAGGTAAGCTCGTCGTGCGGATTGACACCCGTCACCTGATTTTCGATAAAATACATCGGATGATTCATCTTACCAATATCATGATACAAAGCTCCTGTTCGTGTGATTAGCGCGTCGCCACCAATTTCGTAAATACACTCTTCGGCCAGATTGGCTACCTGCAGCGAATGCTGAAACGTACCCGGAGCGCGCATGCTAAGCTCGCGCAGCAATTTGCTGTTAGTATCCGAAAGCTCCAGCAACGTTACGTCGGTGACCAGCGAAAACATGCGTTCGAAGAGATAAATGAGCGGGTAAGCTATCAAAATGAGCAGCGCGCTGCCGCCAAACATGGCATAATCCACCGGGCGTATGGTCGAGAAATTTCCTTCCTGTATCAGATTGAGCCCTGTATAAATGGCCGCGTAGGAAAGAAAAACCACAACGGCCGTAAACAGAAACTGCGACCGTTTTTGTAGATTAACAATACTGAAAATGGTGATGATCCCGGCAATGAGTTCCATAAACAAAAACTGGAAACTATTGGGAACCAGAAATCCGATAAGGATGATCATAATTAGATAAACGTACAACGCCAGCCGTGTATCGAAAAAAACACGGATGAGAATGGTGCCGATACACAAGGGCACCAGGTAAATAAACTGTGGGTCGATGCGCAGTGCCACGCTGGTGAGGAATACCATAAGGATGAGCACCAGCAATATCAGGATCACCTTTTTGTTGTCGCGCAGTACGTCGCGGCGGAAGAAGTAAAGGAAAAACACCAGCACCATCAGCGAAATGGCCACCAGCAGCACCTGCCCGGCAAGGATGAGGTAATAATTGCTGTCCTGCCCCAGCCGTGCCTCGTACTCCTGGCGCAGCGATTCGAGCACTTGGAACTTATTTTTGTTGGTAAGCTCTCCCTTCGAAATAATGCGCTCGCCCTCCTGCACCATGCCACGTGTAGAAGATATCTGACTCAGATAATTCTGCAGCTCTTTCCGGGTCATCGATTCGTTGTAAGAAACGTTTTGCGTCATCGACTCTTCGAGCAGCTGTTTGAGCAGCTCTTGGTCGACGCCCTCGGATTGCGCCAGCATATTTTTAATTTTCTCGTATGCTGTATGGATGGTGTAAAGATCGCCCAGACGCACCTTCTCAGCCGTATTGTTGATGATGAGCGTGATTTGATAATCGGGTGGCTTATTTTCGATGGCAGGTATGGTTTGTATGATGCCACGGTTGAGCGTAGAGGAAAGGATTTTAAGCGCGCGTTCGAGCGAAGCCTGCTTCAAATTAAGGTTGGTAGCAGATGGCCCGTATTTAAGCACCCAATAGTTGTTGAAATTATCGATAAACTCGCTGCGGATGATTTCACTTTTCTGCATATTAAAATCGAAAAACAGCTCCCGATTGGCCATAATTTCGTTGCGCTCTTTTTCGGCTTCCTCGGGCGCTTTGAGTATTGGGAAGTCGAAAGGCGCTATCAGATCTTCGTGCTGCCACGGACGTCCTCTGGTGTATTCATATTTGAATTTGGCCTCTTTCGGAAAAAAGGAAACCAGTATCACGAGGCTTCCCAGAAAAAGAAAAACCTTGTAAAATATCGAATAATGCTGACTGATGAAGTTCCAGATTCTGCTCATAACAACCAAAATTTTGAAGCGAAAGTAGCTTTTTTTTTACCTGTCGGGAAAATAACCCGCTACTACGCCGGTTTTCAGTTTTTTTGTTTTGTATGGATGAACGCTAATTGCAGCATAATTGTTAACATTGCCAAAAAATAATCGTATGGAAACTTTTGGATTTTGCAATCTGAGCTGTGTGCCGTTGCGCGCTGCAGCCAGCCATCGCAGCGAGATGGTGAGCCAGTTGCTTTTTGGCGACACCTTTGAAATTATGGGCACCGAAGACTCCTGGCTGGCGGTGCAATGTAGCCACGACGATTATCAGGGATTTATTGATGAGCGGCAATGTTTGCTGATCTCTGACAAAGAGTATCATCATCTGCAGAAAGCTCACGATAAGTATTCTACTAATGCTGCAAGTTATGTCACCGACCAGGCGGGCAATCGTACAGGCATTTTTCCGTGTGCAAATATGCGAGGCTTTCGGGGTGGGAAGTTAACATTGGGCACTACTACATTTTCTTTTGATGAACCCATACAAAAACCTGCTCATCCGGCTAGCGGCGATAATCTGATAGCTACGGCACAGGTGTACCTCAACGCTCCGTACTTGTGGGGCGGACGCTCGATGGCAGGCATCGACTGCTCGGGACTGACGCAAAACGTTTTTAAACAAAACGGAATTGCGCTCCACCGCGATGCTTCTATGCAAGCTACCCAAGGCGAAACGATACATCTGATATGGGAAGCGCAGCCCGGCGACCTGGCTTTTTTTGATAATGCCGATGGCGAGATAACGCACGTCGGAATCATCGCCGGCGAAGGAACCATCATCCACGCTTCCGGCTTTGTTCGCCTCAACGACATCGACCACCAGGGCATCTTCGACAGCAAAATCAGAAAATATACCCACAACCTGAGGATTATCAAGAGGAATGTTTAAGAATAAGGTTTAATGTTAATTGTTATCTGTTAATTGTTAATGGTTCATTGCTTCTCCGCCAGCTGGCGGAGAAGCAATCTGTCATCATTCCTAAATTATTATCCGTTAATTGTTATTTGTTATCCGTTAATTTGCTCATCCACCATAAGGCGGGTGTTGTTTGTGTCTCGAATCGCCCATCTCTCAGGATTTTTTCAGGATGAAATTTATTTTGCGCTTTCCACCATCGACCCTACCTTCTGCATCTTGCTCCTTACTCTATGCACTATGCGCCACGCGCCCTGCGCCATGCTCTATGCGCCATGCTCTATGCGCCCTGCGCCCCACATTTTTAAATCGTTTTAATATCACCGCCTTATTATTAAAATTATCTTTGCCCCGTTTTATTTTATCCCAACAAAAGACAATATCAATGACACTACAAACCAATTTACAACACATAACCTCAGCCGATCAATTTCGAAAAATCCTGACCGAAAATAACAATGTGATGATTTGCTGCGGTCGCATGGGGCCCATGTGCACACCGGTGTACCAAACCATGAAAAAACTTGAAGGCGAATACAATCACGTAGCTTTTTATGATTTCCTGTTCGATCATCCCGATGCACATCTTATCAAAAGCCTGCCTGAATGTAAGAGCTTCATGGGATTGCCTTTTACGGTTTATTACAAAAATGGTGAAGTAACCGCAGCCACCACCAGCATACAAAACGAAGGGCAGATTCGCCAGGTGCTCGACGCACAATTTGGCGGATAGGGTAGCATCGTTCTTAATTTCTTTCTTTGATCTCAAAAGTCGAATTTTAAAATTTTTCAACCGTGGATGCTGCCCGACTGCAGGCTCCTGCAACCATTTCGCGGCTTCTCAGGCTTCGGCCGCATCTTCTCGGTGAGGATAAAAATAAATTTTGAGTGATAAATGATGGGATGTGAGAACGAAACCATTGGATTACAATCAATTCGGCTAATAAAGGTAATTCTGCGGAAAGAATTTAGCTTTAAAACTTTCTGTCATTTCATCATGATTTATCAACAATCATATCTAACTTATTGTATATCACCAAAATAAAATTGGATAACATTTTATGTCAATCATGGCCTAATGCAAAGCAAAATTCTATTTTTACACCATCATTTTGAATTAAATTTTTATTTACTTATTTAATAAAATGCACTATGAAAAGATCATTACTTAACTTGATGTTTACGCTGGCTCTGGTGTTCGCCGCGCAAACTCTATTTGGGCAGGTGACTACCTCAGCCATGAATGGGCGAGTTATGGACACTAACAAAGAATTGCTTCCGGGGGCTACTGTGATTGCCATCCACCAGCCATCAGGAACACAGTATGGCACCATCACCAGTGGTGAAGGCTATTTCAACCTAACTGGTATGAGAGCCGGTGGCCCATATTCAGTGGAAGTATCTTTCGTGGGATATTCCAAAGAGACTTATTCGGACATCACTTTGTTCTTAGGGCAAACTTTTGTTCTGAATGCTGTTCTAAAAGAGGGACTAGAACTAGGCGAAGTTATGGTTGTGGGCAAGAAAGCATCTGCATTCCAAACTGATAAAACAGGTGCCACCACCAACATCTCAAATCAAGAATTGACCAGAATGCCCTCCATCAGTCGAAGCATCCAGGACATTACGCGTATTTCACCTTATGCTAACGGGATGGGCTTTGCCGGTGGAGATGGTAGGTCTACCAACTTTACGGTGGATGGTGCTAATTTCAACAACAACTTCGGCTTAGGCCCCAACCTTCCCGGAGGAGGCAACCCCATTTCATTGGATGCTATCGAGGAAGTTCAGGTTGTAGTTGCTCCTTTCGACATCCGCCAAACCAACTTCATTGGTGGTGGTATCAACGCAATTACAAAATCGGGAACCAACCAATTCAGAGGATCTGCCTACGCCTACCTCAAAAACCAGGATATGCGTGGCAACAGGATTGGTGATGTTGACTTTGGAGAACGCGATAAAGAATCCACAAAAACTTATGGCCTCACATTGGGTGGTCCAATCATTAAAAACAAACTATTCTTTTTTGTAAACGGGGAATACGAAATCAACCCCGGTCAGGTTGTTACCTGGCGACCTTCTGAAGATGGCGTCATGAACACCGACCTCATGCTGTCGCGCACCAGCAAAGAAGACTTGGAATCGGTAAGACAACATCTGATTTCAAAATACGGTTATGATCCTGGTTCATACAATAGTTTCCCCGCTGATGAGAACAACAAAAAACTCATGGCCCGCATCGACTGGAATATCAATAAATCTCACAAGATGAGTGTCAGATATAACTACACTAAAAATCAAGCATGGTATCCAACAAATGGAAACTCAACAGATGCTGGCTTCCGTAACCGTTCGATGAACCGAATTTCACAATATTCGATGGCCTTCTCCAACTCCATTTATTCACAAGACAATACCGTTAACTCTATCGCGCTTGATTTGAACAGTCGTTTTTCAAACAAGGTTTCGAACCAGTTCCTGGCCACCTACACAAAAATTGAAGATATGCGTGGATCAGAATCAAGCCCGTTCCCTTTTATCGACATCATGAATGGTGTTAATCCTGATGGCAGTCAGATTCTTGAGCCATACATGTCGGCAGGTTATGAATTGTTTACCTGGAACAACGGAGTAAACAACAATATTTTAAATATCGTTGATAACGTAAACCTCTATTTAAACAATCATAAAATTACCATCGGAGCAGGTTTTGAACATCAGATGGCAAACAACTCCTATATGCGCAACGGAACCGGTTACTACCGTTATGCAAGCGTTGATGATTTCCTGAACGAGGCCGCTCCCAGGGATTTTTCGATTACTTATGGTTACGCAGGAGAGAAAAACCCTGCTGCTGAAGTTGCATTCAACCAGTTTAGTATCTATGCCCAGGATGAGTGGAACATCAATCGGAATTTCAAATTATCTTATGGTATTCGTGCCGATTACCTGGTCTATGATGACGAGAACATCTTAAGAAACAATGCAATTTATGATCTAAACTTTTCAGACCCGGTTTTAGATGAAAATAACAATCCGGTTCTTGACGACGAGGGTAATCAAGTTTTTAAAAATGGTGGTAATAAAATTGATACAGGTGTATGGCCCGACGCAAAAGTCCAGATTTCACCAAGGGTTGGTTTCACCTGGGATGTAATGGGTGATCAATCATTGAAGCTGCGCGGTGGTACAGGTTTGTTTGCCGGCAGATTGCCCCTGGTTTTCTTTACCAATATGCCCACCAACTCAGGCATGGTACAAGGCAGTTATTCTGCTGTAACAAAGTATGATTCTGATGGTAACGTCACGAGTGCTGATCCTAATCTTGAATTACTGGCCGGAGGCATGATTACTGATGTAGATGAAATGATTCGGATATTAGGATTACAGAACACCATTACCCCTGAAGACGGTGCACTTCCACGCGATATTAATGCCGTTGACCCTGACTTTAAGATGCCTCAGGTATGGAAAACTTCATTGGCTTTAGATTATGAAATTCCGGTTTCTTTCCCATTATCGGTAACAGTGGAAGGTATCTTTACCAAGACCCTCAATGATGTAATGTTAAAAAACTACGACCTTAAAGAACCTGATGATACCTGGCAACGATTCAGCGGTGCAGATGACCGGTATTTTTATCCTGCCAAAGCTGATTTGACATACAATGGAAGAAATGCATATGTTCTTTCGAATACCAGTGATGGATGGGGTGCAATTGGCAATATTTCTATCTTCGCCGAACCTGCAAAAGATCTGAACCTGATGGCTGCTTACACCTTCACTGAATCAAAAGAAATTTCAGGCATGCCGGGTAGCAACGCAGCATCTGCTTATACAGGTCTCATCGAAATTGATGGCCCGCATCTTCCTTTGAACCAACGCTCACAATATGTTGTTCCATCCAAAGTAATTGCTTCTGCTTCCTGGAAAATTCCCTGGGGAAACAATGCCTTAAAATCTGGTACAATCGTTAACTTGTTCTATTCCGGCTTTACACCTTACGGCAATAGCTTTACTTACACAAATGACATGAATGGCGATGGCATTGCAACTGATTTGATTTACATCCCAAATGGAAAAGGTGAAATAAATTTTGTTAGCGCAGAAGACGAAAATGCTTTCTTCAATTTTGTAGATCAGGACAAATACCTTAGTAACCACAAAGGCGAATATGCTGAGGCATACGCTGCACGTGCTCCCTGGGTAAACAGGTTCGACTTACGTATTGCACGCGAGTATTATTTTAAGGTAGCCGGACAAACAAACACCTTGCAATTTAGCCTTGACTGCTTAAACTTTGGCAACATTCTAAACAGCGAATGGGGCGTTTACCAGACAGATTACGGATCGAATAATGGTCAAATTTTAAAGTATGAAGGCAAGGATGCAGACAACGTTCCAAGCTTCTCAATGGTAAAAGTTGACGGTGAATATCCAACAGAAACCTATTCTCCCCATTATAATCGCACTCAAGTTTGGCAACTCCAGATTGGGGTAAGATATATCTTCTAAGAGTGCCGTTTTTTGAACAATTCTGAAGAAGTCCTGCTATTTATGCAGGACTTCTTATTTTAACTTAATTGCTATTTACTGATATGAAAAAACAAGTAATTCTGCTGCTACTCATTCTGCCAGTGTTTTTTGCATCGTGCAATCGCAGTAGCACCAAACCGGAAGATACTTATCTCGTCGTTCTCTCCATGGACGGCGTCAGGTGGGACTACAATCAAAAGGCTCATACGCCCACATTCGATAGTCTAGCGGCAGCAGGTGTAAAAGCCGAAAGGATGATTCCATCGTTTCCTACCAAGACATTTCCAAACCACTTTACGCTGGCCACCGGGCTTTATCCCGATCATCACGGCATCGTTCTCAACGGCTTTTACGATCCGGAGAAAGAGCGCTATTACCGTATGAAAGACCCTGTGTCGCGCGACGATGGCACTTTTTATGGCGGCGAGCCTGTTTGGAATACCGCCCAAAAGTACGGATTGCGCTCGGCCACCCTCTTCTGGGTAGGCTCCGAAGCCGATGTGCAGGGGCAGCACCCCAGCATCTGGATGCCTTACGAGCACAACATGCCCTACACTGCGCGCATCGACACGGTACTAGCCTGGCTGCAACTGCCCGAAGCGCAGCGCCCACAACTGGTGATGTGGTATGTGGATGAACCTGACGGCTGTGGCCACAGATATGGCCCCGACAGCCCGCAGATCGTCGAAACGATGGAACACCTCGATTCCCTTCTGGGGATTTTTATGCGCGGTATTTCCAGACTGCCTCACCACGATAAAATAAATGTGATTGTTCTTTCTGATCATGGAATGGCCGAAATCGACGGCAGCAGAGCTGTGGTACTTTCCGATTACATCGACACCACCTGGATAGCTGAAGCACAAGGCGGCAACCCGGTTTGGGTTTTACAAGCTGCTAATGGATTTCACGACTCGGTGGCGGCTGGTCTGGCCAAAGTTCCACACATCAGTTGGTGGCCTTCAGGTCAGGTTCCCGAAAGGCTTCATTACGGCACCAATTCGCGCACACTCGACTTTGTGGTGGCTGCCGACAGCAGTTGGAGCGTGGGCTACAAAATCGCCCGCAACTATTATGGTGGCACCCACGGCTACGACAATGCCAACGCCGACATGCACACTATTTTCTATGCTGCCGGTCCAGCTTTCCGCAACGATGGTTTTGTGAATCCGCCCTTCGCCAACGTATCGGTCTATCCACTCATGTGCCGCGTGCTGGGAATAGAACCGGCCCCCAACGATGGCAACCTCGACGAAGTGGCTGGGATGCTGAAGTGATTTGTTGATGGGGTGATGTGGTGATAGGGTGATGTGCTGATTTAAAGATTTTAGATTTTAGATTTTAGATTTTAGTAAACATGCAAAGACGAAGGACAATTGACGCCTGCCCTGTGGTGGTTGAGCGTCGGCTGGTGAGCGTAGCCGAACCAAGTCGAAACCAGCGTAGCCGAAGGGAAGGACGATTAACAATTAACTACTAACCATTAACGATTAACATAAAAATCTTGTGAGCCTTTCCAAAAAAATTGTCCTTGCCTCTTCCTCACCACGTCGTCAGCAGCTGCTGGCTGAGATGGGATATGAATTTACGGTGCGTCTTGCAAAAGTGGATGAAAGTTTCCCGGAGAATCTACAAGGCGCAGAGGTGGCTTCGTTTCTTTGTAAAAAAAAAGCAATGGCATTCGCCGAAAAAGAGCTGCTTCAGGATGAAATCATCATCACCGCCGACACCATCGTTTGCCTGAATGATAAAATTCTTAATAAGCCCGGGAATCGCGATGAAGCGATTGGCATGCTGCAGATGCTCTCCGGGCAAAAGCATGAAGTGATCACAGGTATTTGTTTGCGCAGCATCGGCAAAATCAAAGCTTTCACAGATTGTACCGAGGTGTATTTTAAAGAGTTGTCAGCAGAAACCATCGAACACTATGTCGATCATTACAAACCCTACGACAAAGCGGGTAGCTATGGCATTCAGGAATGGATTGGCCTGGTAGGCATTGCAAAAATTGATGGCTCCTACTTTAACGTGATGGGGCTTCCGACGGCGCGGCTCAAAGAGGAGCTGGAGGAATTTGTATTATCATGACATGCTCCGACACGGCAATCATTCAAAATTTAAAAGTCAGGATCCGATATTCAAGATTTTAATTCCGTCTTCTTTTTCATTCCAATTTTATTATTCTGATATCGCCTCTATCCTTGGGGCTTTGGGGCTTTGCGCCACGCACCATGCGCCATGCTCTTTGCGCCAAGCGCCATGCTCTTTGCGCCCTGCGTCCCTGCGCCATGCTCCCCGCCAACATTTTGACCTTCTGCGTTGTTGTGCTGTTTTATTACTTTTGCCGACTAAAAATTTATGAAGACACGCAACACTTTCAGGCGCCTGCTCAATTATTTCTTCCAGGGTTTACTTTTTCTGGGTCCACTGGCCGTGACAATTTACGCGGTAAAGATTACCTTTTTATGGATTGACGGGCTACTTTACAAACATATCGAGGGACTTCTGGGGCTGGAAATACCCGGACTTGGCTTGGTGACACTGCTGCTCTTCATCACGCTGATAGGATTTCTGGGGAGTTTGTTTTTCTTCAAACCTTTCCTCACCTATCTCGACAGGATAATCAGCCGAATGCCGCTGATCAAAATCATTTATACTTCTGTGAAGGATTTGATGTCGGCATTTGTGGGCAACAAACGCCGCTTTAACCAGCCCGTGCTGGTGCGTATCGGTGGCAGCGACTCGCTCGAAAAAATTGGTTTTATCACCAACGAAGACCTTTCGGAGCTGGGCATCACCGACGGCAGAATAGCCGTTTATCTGCCACATTCTTACGCCTGGTCGGGAAATCTGTTTATTGTGCCTGTCGAAAATGTTACGCGCATCGATGCTTCGGCGACCGATGTGATGAAATATATTATCTCGGCAGGAGTTACCAAATTATAAATTCTAAAAATATGAAACATTCAATAAAAAAACCACTGATACTTGTTACCAACGATGATGGCATCAACGCCCCCGGCATCCGTACATTAATACGAATAATGCGCACACTGGGTGATGTGGTGGTGGTTGCCCCCGACCGTCCGCGTTCGGCGCAAAGCCATTCCATTACCGTTTCACAGCCATTGCGTTTAAAACTGATAGAAGAAGCCGAGGGATACCGCGAGTTTAGCTGCAACGGCACTCCGGTAGATTGCGTAAAGCTGGGCACCAAAATCGTTTTGCGCGGAAATCCTGACTTGCTGGTGTCGGGCATCAACCACGGCTCCAACGCCTCCATCAACGTACTTTATTCCGGCACCATGGCTGCTGTGATAGAAGGATCGATAGACATAATCCCTTCCATCGGTTTCTCGCTGAACGATTATTCGGCGAAAGCCATCTTTGAACATGCCGAAGAACATATCCGCCAGATTGCACTCCAGGTGCTGGAGCGCGGACTTCCCAATGGCGTTAGTCTGAACGTGAACATCCCCAAAATTTCTGAGGAGCCAATAAAAGGAGCGCTGGTTTGTCGTCAGGCTCGCGGAACGTGGGTTGAAGAATTCGACGAGCGGATCGACCCGCGCGGACAAGACTACTATTGGATAACAGGCGTATTCAGCAATGCCGACAACGACGAAGGCACCGACATCCGCGCCATGGAAAACAACTACATCGCCGTGGTACCAACGCAATTCGACTTTACCGCCGCTAACTCTATGAAACTTATCGGCGAGTTTGATTTTGAACCCAAAAAAGTTAACAACAAACAGCATCAACCTGTCCGATCGATCAACGGCTGACCCGCCGCTGATGATTAAATCAAAGTTTCTATGCACGATACACTTAAAAGAGACTCATACGGATTTGGTACTTTAATGGCTTTGGGCGCTCCGCTAATTGCAATGCTGTTTTTCTATTATTTGCTTTTGTGGATCAGCAAGCTGATTCAATTGCCCCATTACGGCTTTCGCGATCTTTATTTGTTGTCGCTCACCGCCAACATCCTGCTGATGCGCTACTATCTGGTTTCGATAAAAATGGTGCGCACCGGAAAAGGCATTCTTATCACAACTTTTGTATTGGTAGCCATATTTTTCATCTTTATTTCCTAACCATGAAATACTACATCATTGCCGGTGAAGCATCAGGCGACCTCCATGGCGCCGGGCTTATGCGCCATTTGACTGTGGAAGACCCTGCCGCCGAATTCCGGGTATGGGGTGGCGATTTGATGGAACAGCAGCGGGGAACGCTGGTAAAACATTATCGTGATCTGGCTTTTATGGGCTTTGTGGAGGTGATCAGCAATCTGGGGACGATCCTGAAAAACATCCGACTTTGCAAACGCGACATCCTGGCCTGGAAACCCGATGTGTTGATACTTATCGACTATCCCGGCTTTAATCTGCGCATCGCTTCTTTTGCTGCCTGCCACAAAATACCGGTTTATTATTACATTTCGCCACAGGTATGGGCATGGAAAAAATCGCGGGTGAAGCAGATCAAAAAATATGTAGATCGCATGTTTGTGATTTTGCCTTTTGAAAAAGATTTTTATAAAAAATATGGTGTAGAGGTCGATTACGTTGGGCATCCTTTGCTGGATGCTTTGCAGCGTGAGAGGGTAAATTTTCATAATCCTGCCGATTTTCGCGCAATGCACAATCTGGATCGCCGCCTGATCATCGCTGTGTTGCCGGGCAGCCGCAAACAAGAAATCAAACGCCTGCTTCCATTGCTTTTAAGCGCCGCCGATGCCTTTCCACAATACCAATTTGTGGTTGCCGGCGCGCCTTCGGTTCCTGCTGAATTTTATGAGCAGGCTGCACGAGGGGCTGAATATAAAATTATCTTCGGCGCCACGCACGATCTGTTGCACAACGCATGGGCCGGACTGATTACCTCCGGCACCGCTACGCTCGAAACAGCTTTGCTCGACGTGCCTCAGGTGGTTTGCTACAGCGGAAACGCGCTTTCGTTTGAGATTGCAAAACGCATTGTTGACATAAAATATATTTCGTTGGTAAATCTAATTATGGATCGCCCGGTGGTGAAAGAGCTCATACAGAGTGAGCTGACTCAGGGAAATATTGTAAAAGAACTCAAAATGCTGCTCGACCATTCCCAACGCAAAACAATGCTGGAAGCCTATAAATCCCTGCGCGAGAAATTGGGCAATGCCGGCGCTTCGAGCCGCGCTGCAAAACTGATGGTGGAAAGCTTAAAAAGCCCCAAAAAATGACAACTAAATTGAAACCGTGATTTTCACTGTCTTTTTTAAAACAAAATATATTTTCGAAATCTTAGTTAAAAGGAAACCCGCTTTTGCATTCATATTTAATTAATTGAAATATTTTTCGATGTAAGCCAGAACGAGCGGTACCTTTTAACAAAAAGGATATTTTTGCGTTTATCAACAAAACTCGTGTTTTAGAACTTATTAATAAACAAACTAATCAACAGGAAATCGTTATGAATTTTAAAAAGATCAAAAGCTTTTTCATGCTGGCCGCCATCATGTTGGCATTTTCAGCGACAGGGCAAGACGTTAATCAGGCTGCCGACATTTTTAACCAGGGCAATCAGGGTGTAAAAGACAACAATTACCAATTGGCCATCGACAAGTATCAGGAGGCCATGGACATGGCTTCGCAGCTTGGGCCGGAAGGCGAACAGATAGTTGCCGGAGCAAAATCCCAGATTCCTTCGCTCTATTACAAGATAGGAATCGCCGATTACAAAGATAAAAACATCGACAAGGCAGTTGGCGAGTTTGAAAAAGCCATCGAATATGCTACCCAATACAACGACCCCGAAACCGCTGCAAAAGCTACCGACATTATCCCAAAGCTCTATTACTCGCAGGGCAACAGCTTTTACAGCGATGAAAAATACAACGAAGCGCTCGAAAGTTTCGGCAAATCGGCTGAGCTGGCACCCGACTATTCTCGGGCTTACTGGGGAATGGCGCTGGTTTACAACAAAATTGACGACACCGAAAAAATGAAAGAATCGTTTGCTAAGGCGCTGGAATTGGCCGAAGGCGAAGGCGATGCGGATATGGCCAAAAAAGTGCGCGCTAATGCCAGCAAGCTGCTGCAGTCGGAAGGCGCTAAAAAACTACAAGCCCAGGATTGGCCGGCAGCACTGATGTGCCTGAACGCCACTACCGAATTTGAACCCGAAAATGCCGAAGCATATTATTACATTGCTCTGGCCAACAACGGACTGAAAAAATACGACGAAGCCATCGCTGCCGCTGACAAGGGGCTTGAAGTTGCTGCCAGCGAAAGCGCTGATTTTAAAGCCAAGTTTTATTACGAAAAAGGTAACGCACTAAAGGCACAAGGTAACAACGACGCCGCCTGCGATGCATACCAAAATGCCAAACACGGACAATTTGTACAAAACGCCGATTACGAGATCAAAACGGTTTTAAAGTGTAATTAATACACAAAACATTCCTGCTGAGCTTTCCGATGCATCGGATAAAAAAGTTCGGAACAGGAACAATCATAAAAGAAAAGACAGAATGTTTCGGCATTCTGTCTTTTTTTATTAATGATCTGCGTGTTACACAAATTAGGCTTTTCGCCTTATTGAAATTTGATAAAATGCGTCCTGTTTATTCCGGAAAGGTAAGAATGGTGGTGACGTTGACCAGCCTGTCGAAGCGCCCGCCAACAGGACGATAATAGACGAAGAAAGAATAATCGTTGTTGCTGTCGAAAAAGTTACCTTCTGTCAGCTCGGTTTCCCCACGGGTGGCGTTGTTGGGCAAAAACAGATATTGATAATTATAAAATCCCTGCTTGAGCAGCAACGATGCTTCATAGCCTTTCCGATCGTAGTTGTATTTTAATTCGGCTTCGGGTATAAATTGCCAATATGTCAATCCGCCCATCAGATACAATTTGCCGGTAGCCAAAGGGTAGTCGTAAGGCAGGAAAAAATGAACCTGCGCATAGTCAGCCATCGTGTTATCTATTTCCATATCCTCCGTCTTTATCAAAAAAAGGCCATTGATACTCTCCTGCACATTCTCAAATACATTCTTCTTTTTCACCACGTCATCATGCAGAAAAACCTGATAGCCCTCCATGGGATCATAATCAGTTTCGGCAACCCTGAATGAATTGTAGCGCAGACTTTTAAGATCAAAATAGCGGAAGGCATTGCCTCCATCAAACACATTTACACCGTCGTAATCGTACAACAGGTCTGTGCCGGTGATGGAGCGTGGTTTCAAGTCGGTGATGGCATTGTCCCAGCGACCGTTTTGGCGCAGGGTTACTTTTATCTCCTGCCGCGGGTCGGTAAGTGACAGCCCCATGGTTTGAATATTAAAGACCACCTCCTGCCGCCAGTCACGCTCCGAAACATCGAGTGGTTTGCGCACCCGCGCCACAACCTGCACCCGTGGGTCTACCACAAAAAACCGATGTGTAAAAATCACCTCCTCAGGATCGTCGGCCAGATAAACCTTGAGCAGATAGTTGCCCGAAAGGCGATATGAAATATTCTCATTTGGGATGACCCCATGATAATGAACATAGGGCTGCATGGTGTTGACAGAATAAGCAAAATCATCGATATAATCATCCTGGAAAGTTTCCAGATATTCAGTGGGCACCAAATCGGATACATTCCAGTCGGCGTCGCAATGAATGATCGTGTAACCATACTTTTTATAATCGGCCGAGAGGTCGTCGAACGAAAAAACGAGGCGCTCCGACGACTTAAGCTTCACCACCGGCTTCGACATGGGTGCTCCGTCGGGATGCATCAACACCGCGCGGATATAGTCTTTGTAGATGTAGCTGGAGTTTCTCACGAAATCTTCCTGGTAATAATCGTCGGGGTCGGTTTGGCTTCGACCTGTTAGCATCGCCACGATCATTACCGTTATTAACAATAGTATTTTTTTCATCATTTGTATTTAGTTGTGTGGTTAAAAATCCTTTTTTTTTCCTCACCCCCGACCCCTCCCAATTGGAGGGAGCGCTTCTTCGTGGCGATAGAAATATTTTCTAAACTGCCTGCTCCGTTTGGGTTTTTCCACTTTGCCATGCAAAAGCGCTCCCTTCCACGTGTCGGGGAAGGGTCGCGGATGGTGCTATTGCGTCGTTTTGCATCAATTTATTCTAACTTTCATTTATCTAAATCCCGGCCAAAGATATGGAAATATCTAACCGCGCATCGTCTGCTTTCATGCAATTGGAAGACATTTTATTTTTTAATAAAAATGCGTTTGCACCCGCGGTTCCCAGAGTTTTTGGTAATCGGGCTCAACCGCACCTTTGCATACCTTCTGAAAAACGCATTGGGTGTGGTTTTCGATTTTATAAATCTGCGTAAGCGTACAGGGCGATTTCTCGCAGTGGCCGTCGCGACAAAGCAATGTGTGGTTGCAGCAGCTACGTCCCAGCGCCCAAAAGATGTCGTTCAAGCGGGTTGTCGGTTTGTGGCTCAGGCTGGCAATTATGCGCATAGCTTCGATGCACCGGCTGCGGATAGGCTCGTCTGTAAGAAGTGGTTGTTGCCGGATAATGTGGTCGCGAAGTATCTCATCTGCTATTTCTACACAACCGGTACGCAAAAGCACGCGCTGCATGTGGTAGTCCATGATCGGGATAAAGTTTTCGCGGTCAGTAATTTTCACCAGCCCGGCGTCTTCGAGAAGCTTCACCAGAAAGGTTGTCTTTTTCTGCTGTGGATCGGCAAAAGCCTCGCAATGTGGCATCAGTTGATACAATCCGGTTTGTTGCGCATTTTTTAATTGATAATGACTGGCGGAAAAAAGCGTTTCGACGCTTCCGCTAAAATCCCGGATCAACAAATCAGCCGCCTGTTGCATCAGCTGTGCACGCTCCGGCAGGCGGTCGAAAGTGCACTCGGCGCCTTCGGCAAAAGCATCCGAAAGTAACGCAACGATTTCATCTAAAGCTGCTGTGGCAAGCCAGTCCGGCTGCAGCAGTGGTGAATCATCAGCGGCAAGCTGCAAAAAAACCTCTTCGATAAAATCCCAGCCAAACAGGTTTTTTACTTTATGATGCAGGCTGTAGGTCTGATGACAGATAGCCACGGCAAAGAAGTGCATCCGGAACTGTGTTTCACGGCTGCCGGTGCCCTGCAGGTATGGCCGATGGTAAAATTCTGTCGAAGGTTTCATCGTCGAAACGATGCCGGCAATTTTTTCGCATTGCGGATGGTTGAGGGTCACTTCAGAGGAAGACTTTGCTGTTGCGTTGTTTTTCATAAGCGGTCAGGTATGTTGTATTTTATTTTATGATAATAATCCGTTTACAAAAGTTATTGGTTACAAAATAAGACTAAAAATAATTGATTGTCGTGAAGGGAGCCACGGAAGCCATCCAAAGCATCAAAACAGTTTTTATTTCTCGCTAAAATCAACCCTCCTCCCTTCTACTTCCTGCAAACCCAAACAATACCGAACGAACTCCGGGTAGCACCAGTCACAATTTCACACAAGATGGCATGTGTAGCCAAAACTCGACTATTTTTGATTTTTGAGCAGAATATTTATCATAACTAAATAAAAATATGAAAGTTGTACAAAAAGTAGAACAGGCCATTAATGCCGAAACCATTCCTCCTGGCAGCATTATCTACACTGCCGGCAATGCCGCCGCACCGCAAGTGCTGCTGCGCCAGATTGCCGAGGACACAAACATCCGCGACGTCGATATGCTGAGTGTGCTGCTGTTGGGTGACATAGGAAAGCTTTTCGCCCCGGAAGTTACCAAGCGCATCTGCCATCGTGTAATTTTTAACGGACACCACTCACGCGAAGCCATCAACAGTGGCGGCGCCTCTTACCAGCTGATCCATCTCTCCGACATCGCCAACCAGATGCGTAATTTTGTGAAACCGAACGTGGTTTTCCTTATGGTAGCCGGCCCCGACAACGGTGGCAACTACAGCTACGGCACCACCGTGGAAGGTTGCAAAGGTGCTGTGGATGCAGCCCTCGCAGGCAAAGGCACCATCATCGTGGAGCGCAATGCGCAAATGCCTTTTGTGCTGGGAACCACTATTCACGAAACCGATATCGACTATCTCATCGACACCGACTATAATCTACCCACAAGCCCGGTAAAAGAGCCTGACGAGCGCGCACGCCGCATCGCCAAAATCATCACAGAACTTTATGTAGAAGACGGAAGCACCCTGCAATATGGCATCGGCGAAGTGCCCGAGGCCGTTACCGATGCCATCATCGAAAAGGGTGTCAAAGACCTGGGTATCCATACCGAGCTTTTTGCCGACGCCATGCGCAAACTTGTCGAAAAGGGAATCGTTACCAACAAATATCTCGACTTCAACTTTTCGATCGCCAGCATCTTTCTGGCGGGCGATAAAGCCGGCTACGACTGGTTGAACTACAACAGCTCGGTACAAAGCCGCCCCTCCGATTTCACCAACTATGTACCCAACATTGCACGCATGCCCAAAATGCTGGCCATCAACAGCGCCATTGGCGTGGATTTGCACAGCAACGTCTGGGCCGACTCACTCAACGCCACACGCATCTACAGCGGCATAGGAGGACAGGCCGACTTTCTGCGCGGGTCTTATCTCTCCAAAGGGGGAGTGCCGCTGATTGCCATGAAGTCGACAACACGCACAGGACTGTCTAAAGTTATGATGAAATGTCCGGAGGGCATCACCACCTCAGCCATTGCCGCCGACCCGGTGATAATCGTTACCGAACAGGGTGCCTTCGACCCGCGCGGCCTCAACCTGGCCGAACATGCTGTAGGCATCGCGCATCTGGCAGAACCCGAATGCCGCGAGAAATTGCTCAAATATATCTACGAAAGCAAAGAATACCACAAGCCGCAGCAAGCCCTTAAAGGCAAGCCGCCCAAAGGTTTCACGACTTATGATATGGTGAAGTAAAGTTTTTCTTCTCACCCTGTTATAATTAGACCTCATTTATTCCGCAGCCCAGGCGTTTGCGCCTGGGTTTACATGAAACTATGAGGACAAAAGAAAGAATTGTATGAACGCGTTTGGTTCTCAGCCATGAATGGCTGGGCTAGGGAGCCAGAGATACATCGGACAAAATGAATTGGTGGGAATTTCCTATCTTCGCGACCTTATAATTATTGTATCACAAATCATCATCAACAACTTATGAAAAAGTTTTTTGGAACACTCACAATCATTGTATTTATGGCAACATTGTTTACCGGATGCGCCGGCGACAGCAACAACGAGGCACAGCGTGCCGGTATAGTGCCGCTGGAAGTAGAATTTGAAGCGCTTCCCGGCATCGACATGCAACAGAAGCTCGATGAGTTTGCTTCTTTTCGCCTGACGGCTAATCTGGATCATCTCACCGCCAAAGAAAAAGAGATGCTGCCGTATCTCTTTCAGGCTGCCGACATCATGAACGAACTCTACTGGAAACAAGCTATCGGCTACCGCGAAGATTTCCTGAACCGCATCGAGGGAGAAGATGCGCGGGCTTTCGCCAAAATTCATTACGGCCCCTGGAACCGCCTGGATGGCAATGCTCCCTTTCTGACCAACGTGGGCGCTAAGCCTGCCGGCGCCAATTTCTACCCGGAAGATATGACCAAAGAAGATTTTGAAGCTTTAAACGATAGTGACAAAGCAAGCCAGTACACGCTCATCCGCCGCAACGACGATGGCAAACTTTACACGCTCTGGTTTCACGAAGCTTATCAGCCCGAGATAGAACGTACGGCTGCTCTATTGCGCAAAGCTGCTAACCTTGCCGAAGACGAAGGGCTGAAAAAATATCTGACCCTGCGTGCCGATGCGATGCTCACCGATGACTATTACCAGAGTGACCTGGCCTGGATGGACATGAAAAATACCAATATTGACATTGTAATCGGACCCATCGAAAACTACGAAGACGGGCTTTTCGGATACAAAGCCGCCTACGAAGCTTTTGTGCTTATAAAAGACCCGGAGTGGAGCCAACGACTGCAAAAGTTCGCTGCCATGCTGCCCGAATTGCAAAAAGAAGTTCCCACCGGCGAAGCTTACAAAAAAGATATCCCCGGCGCCGACTCCGACCTGAATGCCTATGATGTAGTTTATTACGCCGGCGACTGCAATGCCGGAAGCAAAACCATCGCCATCAACCTGCCCAACGACCCCAGGGTACACGCCGAAAAAGGCACCCGCAAGCTACAACTCAAAAACGCCATGCGCGCCAAGTTTGATAAAATCCTGGTGCCTATCGCCGAAATGGTGATTGCGCCAGAACAGCAAAAACACGTAACCTTCGACGCATTCTTTTCTAATACCATGTTTCATGAAGTGGCACACGGTATGGGTGTAAAAAACACCATCACCGGAAAAGGGACAGCCCGCGAAGCGCTCAAAGAATCTTATTCGTCGATAGAAGAAGGCAAAGCCGACATCATGGGTTTGTGGCTGGTGCAGACACTTCGCGAAAAAGGCGAGATCACCGACGGCGAACTAATGGACAACTACGTAACGTTTATGGCCGGCATCTTCCGCTCCAGCCGCTTTGGCGCCGCCAGCGCTCACGGCAAAGCCAACATGATGCGTTTTGCTTTCTTTAATGAACAAGGCGCTTTTACCCGCGACGACGACGGATATTACCGTGTAAATCCTGAAAAGATGAGAGCTGCCATCGATATGCTGGTGGATAAAATACAGGTGATACAGGGCGACGGCGACTACGAAGCTGCCAAAGCCTGGATAGTAAAAGATGGCGTGGTAAGCCCTGAGCTGCAAGCCGACCTCGATCGCATCAACGCCGGAGGTATTCCTGTGGACATCGTATTTGAGCAGGGACCATCCGTGTTAGGAATTTAATAATCAGAATATTTAATATTGGCATTTTGATACGCACGGCCGTGCTTCTCTGGATTGCAGAGAGCATGGCCGTGCTTCTCTAGAACATAGAGACGCACGGCCGTGCGTCTTTACATTCCGAAGTATAATTAATCCGTGGCAGGAATTCCCAAATCGATACCGTATTCGTTTTCGATGTATCGGAAATACCAGTAGAGCTGGTAATTTACTTCCAGCCCGTAATCGATGCCGGGCAGGTAATCTATCAAATATTCGTAAGGCTCCTGATGCATGGTTTCGCGCACGCGGCGGTTCCATTTAGAAACCAGATAATTGTTTTTGGTGCGATAGTATTCGTTACTGTAATACCAGCGGGGTTTAGCGTGGCCAATTAGCCAGCTATCGAAGCCGGTGGCAATGATGGCGATTTCGTATTCGGTACTATCGACAGAGGTAATCATAAGGCTGTCGGCGGCAGATTTGGGATGATGCTGCGCTGAAGCTTCCGGAGTGGCCATCCATAAAGTGAGCGAAATAACGATTAGCAGTGACAGAGCTATCTTTTTCATAATTATAAAATTTTAGTTCTAAAATAAACAAAAGAGATCACAGCCAAAATAGAAACGCCAGGGAAATCTGTAGCAAAGCGTCTAAATATATTTTATAAAAAACAGAAAACAAATAACAAGCGGAAGTTTAAAATCCGGTTTGTTTAAGTGCGCGTTCTGCATTTACGGGAAGTGTCTCGGGAGTATCGCCACCCGAACGAGTTATACGCAGAAGATGCCGCAGCTCTTCCGGATCGTCTTTATGTACCAGTTTGGCCAGCACATGATGCGCACCCAAACGGAAATTATAGGAGTCGGCGCGTCTAACAAGCGCTTTGAGCAGCGGGCGCAGCGAAGGGCGACCTATCTTTATAAGCGCTTCGGCAGCAATCCACCGGATGCCGCTCACGTCGTCTTCGAGCATTGCCAGTAACTCGCCTATGGACGACTGATGAGCGATGAGCTGCACCACCTTAACAGCCTGCTTGCGAATCACTCTTTGCTTAGAGTTCAGCAACTTGTGAATCACCGGAAGCGCCGCCTCACCGCTTTCGACAAAACGGCGTCGTGCATCCATGTGCCGGTTGTAATCAGCCACATCGGTAAGTTCGTAAAGTTGCTGAAGCACCTCTTCGGAGAAACCATATTGCCGCAGTTCGTTTTTTTCTTCTTCTCTCAAATTCATCTTAAGGTTATTAAGAGTTTGTCTGACTAAAACAATGGAGTCCGGTAAAAGTTGTGGGAATGGGATATTGCAAACGCATCTCTCCCCTCTCATCGCTCTTTTCTCATTTCTAACCTCTGATTTCCCCTCGCACCCCCTGTCAATTCAGCCAAACATTTAATTAACAGTTTATTAACACACCTTTCCCATAGAGAATGAAAACATTCTGAAAGCTTTTAAACTTTAATGAATTGTACGCTTGAATGCTGAGGTGATTATTGCCAGTCCAGGTGGATGAACATCATAATTATTAAAGATGAAAACAAAGTCGTTTTATAGCTTCTGGTTCGCCCTGCTATTGTCAGGCTTAATGATAAATGCAGATGGGCTGACTTCCTATTCCGGCGGGGCAAAAGCTTCTGCATCGTCTTTCCTTTTTGCCAACAAAACCACGCCAAAGGATATTTGTAAAACCAATTTCTATTGGAACAAGCGTTTCCTGCAAACCACCGGCTTCCTTTTATTTATCCGAATATGATGCCGACGGTCAGGTGGGTAGGGTCTTTCTTCCTATCCAAACCACACCAAGAAATCCTCCGGGTGCTACCCTGGCGGTAATTTCAAAATCGGATACTATTTCGACCCATTCGATTTTTAAGCTGCCCGCCCGACTTCAGGCAGGTTTACCCGGAATAAAATGTAAATAAATAGTTTGCACATCAATAATTTTTAATGCTTTAAATAATTTCAACTAACGTAAAATATCAAATTATGAAAAAACATCTATTTTTCTTTTTAACAGTATTTCTGTTTTTCGCTGTAACAAGCGCATCTGCACAGACAATACACTATGTGAAGGCAGGCGGCTCTGGCGACGGTACTTCCTGGGCAAATGCTTCGGGCGATTTGCAAGCCATGATTAACAGTGCCGGCGTAGAGCAGGTATGGGTAGCCAAAGGCACCTACCAGCCAGCAGTCAATGGTTCATTTGTAATGAAAAACGACGTAGCTATTTACGGTGGCTTTGACGACACAGGAAATCCCGGAATGGCAGATCGAAACTGGAAAACCTACGCCACCATTCTACAAGGAAACGGTAACAGTGTAATAAAGAACACCTTTAGTGGCAACCCTTTATTGGCAAGCGCTGTATTGGATGGTTTTACCATTACTGGAGGAAACAGTTATTCTGGAGGTGGTATTTATAACTATGAAGCTTCCCCCACATTGACCAATCTTAATATTACTGGGAATTCAGTAAATACTGATGGCGGTGGGATATACAATTATCATTCTACTCCAAGATTGACCTACGTGATCCTGAGTGGAAATTATGCAAGCTATGATGGCGGTGGTATATTCAATTATGGTCATTCTCCCTCAATCCTAACCAATGTAATTCTGAAAGGGAACACAGCCGGAGACAATGGCGGCGGAATGTTCAATTCAAGTTCTGCCCCAACCCTCACTAACGTTTCCGTGATTGGGAATACGGCAAATCAGGGTGGCGGGCTTGCAAATATTTATTTATCTAACGCGAGCCTGACCAACAGCATTGTATGGGACAATACAGCAAATTCCGTTAATGGTGTTTTTAACGAAGGCGGCGGCAGCAGCTCAACCATTATCTCTTACAGCTTGGTACAAGATATTGACAATACGGGCAACAATGGCCTGGACGGTACCGATCCCGGCAACGACCCACAGTTTACCAATGCTACCAATGGCGATTACAGTCTGCAAGCCACCAGCCCGGCCATTAACGCAGGAAGCAACCAAGCCTATACCAACGCCGGTGGTGATTTGCAAAACGATGTGGATTTAGCGGGCAACCCACGTTTGTACGAAGGAACGATAGATATGGGAGCATATGAATCTCAAGGGCTCCAAATATCTCCTGATGGCAACAACATTGTCTACGTGGACATAAATGTTAGTGGAGGAGATGGCAGTGGCGACAGTTGGGCAAACGCAGTTCCCGAACTGGCCGACGCACTGAAATATGCACAGTTACAAAATGCCATTACACCATACACTTCCGTCAACCCACTTAAAATATTTGTAGCTGGTGGCACCTACAAACCACTTTATAGCCCGGCAGATAATAACTTCGGAAACGATGCCGGCCGCGACAACAGTTTCTTAATGGTAAAAAACGTGCAGCTATATGGCGGCTTTGCCGGAACGGAAGCTTCTTTGGCAGAGCGTGATTTGAGTATAATTGGGAATGAAACTATTTTAAGTGGCGACATTAATGGAGATGACGTGATTTCCGGTAGTGGCAGTACGCTGAGCATAACCAACAACAACGAGAACAATTACCGCGTTTTAGTAAGTTTTGGAGCCGTGGATGCGGCATGCCTTGATGGCTTTGCTGTAACCGGAGGAAATGCAAATGGCACTGTAAAATTAACGATAAACACGCTTCAAATGGTTGATGCCGAATCCGGTGGAGGAATGTATAACCTCACTTCTTCCCCAAACATCGTCAACGTAAGCTTCAATGGGAATTCAGCAACTTATGGAGCTGGAATGCAAAATGATAATTCTTCTTCCCCAATCCTGACCAACGTGACCCTGAGCGGGAATACGGCAGATCTTGGCGGCGGGATGTACAATTATTCTTCTTCCCCAATCCTGACCAACGTGACCCTGAGCGGGAATACGGCAGATCTTGGCGGCGGAATGTTCAATAACCAATCTTCTTCCCCAAGCATGGTTAACGTGACCCTGAGCGGGAATTCAGCAACTAATTTTGGCGGCGGAATGTTCAATAACCAATCTTCTTCCCCAAACCTGACCAATAGTATTCTATGGGGCAATACGGCTACTAACAGTGGTGGTATTTATAATGACAATAGTACACCTGTTATCTCTTATAGTTTGGTGCAGGATATTGACAACACAGGCAGCAATGGATTGGATGGTACCGATACCAACAACGACCCTCAATTTACCGATCCTGTTAATGGCGATTACAGCCTACAATCCACAAGCCCGGTTATTAACTTAGGAAGTAACCAAGCCTATACCGATGCCGGCGGCGATTTGCAAAATGATGTGGACCTGGCGGGAAACCCAAGACTTTTTGGTCTATCAATCGATATGGGAGCTTTTGAATCCCAGGTCAACCCACCTGCTTACACGACGCTGGTATCGCTTGGTTCAGGTATTTTAACAATCCAGGACCTTGTAGATAAGGATGATGATCTAACCATTAGCTACACAGGTGGCAACTTTATTATTACAGACATTAATGGCGGAATAATCAATACGAATGTTGCCGGAGCCACCGGCGACGGAACTGCTTCAGTTACCATACCCAATATTGGCGTAAACAGTATTTTGGCAAAAACCCTGGGTGGCGATGATACGTTCACGGTAGATTTCTCAGGAGGCAATTTTAATGTTCCCATAGATTACGAAGGCGGTATTCAGACCGGCGGTGATATTTTAGCATTGGCCGGCGGCGGTACTTTCGATAATGTGACCCATAATTTTACAAATAAAAACGATGGAAGTGTATCCGTTTCAGGCAATGGCCTAATATCATACACAGGCCTTGAACCCATTATCGATAATCTGAACGTCAATGACCGGGTGTTCAACTATACAGGTGGAGCAGAAACCATCACCCTAAATGCCGGAGGAAGTCTCGATAATCAAATTGTTTCTACTTTGGGTGAATCGGTGGATTTCAATAACCCAAACACCTCATTAACTATCAATACCGAAGTAGATGGTGGTTCGGGAGCAGACGTTGTAAATATTGAAGGAGTTAGCGCAGGTTTTGATGCCGACCTTACGGTAAATGGCGGATCGGATGACAACATAAACTTCCAGACCAACCCAACCAATATTGGCAATGGTAGTTTTGATATTAATGGAAAAACGATTTCAGTAGTGCAGAATCTTACGACCGCTTCAACAGGAGCCATTACTCTTTCTGCATCAAGAAATATTGTAGTGAATTCGGCCGCAATGGTGTCATCAGCAGATGGCAATATTACATTTCATGCAAATGCCTGGGCAAGATTAACAGGTGTGGATGTAATTGCTATTGGGATTTATAACGACTCAAAAATTACTACTTCAGGATCGGGAAATATTGAAATGACGGGAGTAGGTGTTGGCAGTGGTGCAAGCAGCTTTAATTTTGGTGTTCAAATTGAAAGCGGTACTATTGAAAATACAGGAAGCGGTAGTATTTCAGTGATGGGTATCGGAGGTGACGGATTTCAAGCTAATCAAGGGGTTCGTATCGGCGGAGCAACAACTGGAATTACAACCATTGATGGAGGAATTACCATAAATGGAATAGCAGGAAATGGCACCGGCGATGAAAATGACGGGGTAACCATTATTTACGGGGCGCTAATCGAAGCTACAGGAACAGCGGCCATCAGCATAGCAGGGAATTCAGGAACTGGGACAGATTATAACAGAGGTGTTAACCTTTTCGAAGGTAAAATAAGTTCTGCAGGTGGCGGTGTATTCATTTATGGCGGTAGCGCAGGAGCTAACGACAGTAATGTCGGTATTTCCATGGTAGCAGCTTCTTTTATAAAAGATTCGAACGGTGGAAATATCTTATTAACGGGTACAGGTGGAAATGGTGTTAACTCCAATATTGGAGTTAATATAATAGGCAGTGTTGTGGAATCCAACAATGGAAATATTGTGCTCATTGGAACTGGTGGCCAGGGTAGTGGTAATGACAATCTGGGAGTTGACATTGTGTCATCAGCACAAGTACGCGATATTGGAACCGGTGGTGTAACAATAGTGGGTGATGGTGGAACAGGGGTTCAAGCGAACTTAGGAGTACAAATAAATGGACCGGCCTCAGTTACTTCAAATGGAGGAGATATTTCTATTTCAGGAATAGCAGATCCGGCAACAACCGGTATTTATAATATTGGAACCATCATAAGATATACTGCAACTGTTTCAACAACAGGCAGTGGAGCCATTTCTATCGATGGAACGAGTGGCGGTGGAGTAGGGAGTAACTATGGTTTGGAAATTTCATCGGACGGAACCGTTGTAAGTACTGAAAATGGAGATATAGCTCTGAATGGAAGCGTTCCCAGTAGCTCTCAAGGAGCTAATAACCTTGGGGTGTATTTTAATAATGCCTTAATCAATTCAACGGGAACAGGATCTATTCAAATAATTGGTACAAGTGCTTCAGCAGATAGTCCGGCTATAAATATCGAGTCGTTGGGAACTCCCATTACTGCCGGCGGAGCTATAACTGCAACAGCCAACGTAGGAAAACTTAAAACTCCGGCTGGAATTCCTGCTTATTCAATATTCGATGCTACCACTACAGCGGTTAATGGAATCCTTGCTCCGGGGCAATCTCCGGGACAACTAGCCATAAATGGAAACTTTGCAATTGGGTCGGGAGACGCATTGGAAATTGAAATAAATGGTTTTACCACCGCAGGCACAGACTATGACCAGCTAGTCGTGAATGGTACCGTAGATATTACCGATGCGACATTAACTTTGGTAGATAATTTTGCAGGATCTCTACCCGAAGGACACATTTTTACTATAATCAATAATACGGGTACTGGTGCCGTAGTGGGGACATTTAACGGACTTCCCGAGGGAACTGCCATGTCATTTAATGGGCAGGGTTTGGTTATCAGTTATAATGGAGGCGATGGAAACGACGTTGTGTTAACGGTGAGTTCTATGGCGATAACCAATCCTTTCATCACCACCTGGGAGACCACTTCTGCAAATGAAAGCATTACCATTCCAATTGCTTCCGCGTTATCTTATGACTATACAGTGGATTGGGGCGACGGCAACATAAGCCAAAACCAAACCGACAATGCCACACATATTTATTCTACGGCAGGTATTCATACCGTAAAAATCATTGGAACTTTCCCTATGATCTACTTTAATAATAGCGGAGATAAAGACAAAATAATGACCATCCAGCAATGGGGCGATATCCAGTGGGACTATATGATAGAATCTTACTATGGTTGTAGTAACCTAACGCTAACGGCAACGGATGCTCCCGATTTGAGCAATGTACAATATATGGATGAAATGTTTAAGAATGCAACATCCTTTAACGGGGATGTTTCGGGTTGGGATGTCCAAAACGTGCTATCCATGAATCAAACGTTTAGGGGTGCAACCTCCTTTAACGGGGATGTTTCGGGTTGGGATGTGCAAAACGTGACTGATTTTAGTTTTATGTTTTTTGATGCAACATCTTTTAATGGGGATATTTCGGGTTGGGATGTTGAAAGTGGAGAGCAAATGTGGGCAATGTTTGGTAATGCAACGTCCTTTAATGGGGATATTTCGGGTTGGGATGTGCATAATGTAACAACTTTTGCTTTCATGTTTTACGGAGCAACAGCTTTCAATGGGGATATTTCAGGTTGGGATGTTCAAAACGCACAATATACGATTGCAATGTTTCGCGGTGCAACAGCCTTTAACGGAGATATTTCGGGTTGGAATGTTCAAAACGTGCAAAGTATGAATTCCATGTTTTTCGATGCAGCAGCTTTTAGCGGAGATATTTCGGGTTGGGATGTGCAAAAAGTGGAGGATATGAATTACATGTTTAGTCTTGCAGCAGCCTTTGATGGAGATATTTCGGGTTGGAACGTACAAAGCGTACAATCTATGTATTCCATGTTTAACCGTGCAACGGCTTTTAATTCGGATATTTCGGGTTGGAATGTCCAAAACGTGCAAGTTATGGATAGTATGTTCTACGGTGCTACGGCCTTTGATCGGAGTTTGGGTGGTTGGGATATTCAAAGTGTAACTGACATGCCCCATATGTTTGGTAATGCCGGCCTTTCAACGGCCAACTATGATGCAACGCTAATTGGCTGGAACAGCCAACTCCTGCAAAACGCAGTAATTTTTGACGGTGGCAACAGCACCTACAGTTGCGCTGCTGCAGATGCCAGAGATAACCTCATCACTGCTTTCGGATGGACAATCACCGATGGTGGTGGCTTGCCTGGAGTAAGTACACAGGCTGTAACTAACATTAGTTCAACTGCAGCCACCGCTAACGGGAACATCATTTGTTTGGGCACAACCAACCCAACGGCACATGGTTTTTGTTGGAACATCACCGGAACACCCACAACAGCCGATGATATGGTGGACAAAGGCGAGGCTACAGCCACCGGAGCTTTTACAGCTATCATCTCTCCGCTTTTGCCTAACACAATCTACTATGTACGCGCTTTTGTAACGAATGCTGCCGGCACCAGTTATGGTGAAGAGCAGAGTTTTAGCATTGGTTGTATCAATCCAACATCAGGAGGTACTATAGCTGAGGATCAATTGATATGCGTAGCTACAGCTCCAGATGCCCTGTCAAGCTCCACATTACCTGATGGCTTTGTGGGTACCCTGGAATATCAGTGGCAGGTATCTTCTAATGGCATCGACTTCACGAATATTGCTATAGATGGAGCCTTTGAAACCTACAGCCCCGAAGCTTTAACAGCCAACACCTGGTATAGACGTTTGGTCAAAGTTGAATGTGAATCCACATGGATGGAATCAAATATCTTGGAAATTACAGTTCGCCCACAGTTTACCCCCGGTGCCATCGCAACTACTGGTGAGACGATCTCCAATGGCGATGACCCTTCCATAATTGGCAGCATGACTGATGCTTCCGGTGGTGATGGCACAATTACTTATCAATGGGAATCTTCCACAGATGATTTTGCCACAGCAGGAATTGTAATTCCGGGCGCTGAATCGGCAAGCTATGATCCACCATCCGGCCTGACCGCCACAACAAGTTACCGCCGGTATGCCCACGACGGAACTTGTAACATTGCTTTTGAAGCTTCTACAGGTACATGGAAAGTTATAGTTTATGATGATTTCACTGCCGGTGCAATTGCAGCCTCAGGTGAAACGGTTTGCTATGGCGGTGATCCTGTTGAAATCATTAGCGTTGTGGATGCTTCCGGTGGTGATGAAAACATAACTTACGCCTGGTACAGGAGCACAAACGATTTTATCGACAGTTCGTTGATTGTTGATGCAATATCAGCAAGCTATACTCCGCCTTCCGGCCTTATCGAAACCACCAGCTACCGTCGCTATACCCACGATGGAACCAGTAATCCCAATTTTACGGTTTCTGTAGGTACATGGAAAGTTATAGTTTATGATGATTTCACTACTGGCGCTATCGAAATCGCTGGTGAAACCATCAGCTACGGTGGTGATCCCGGAGAAATTGGCAGCGTGACTGATGCTTTCGGTGGTGACGAAAACATCACTTGCCAATGGGAATCGTCAACCGATGATTTTACCACAGCAGGAATTGTAATTCCAGGCACTGAATCGGCAAGCTATGATCCACCATCCGGCCTGACCGCCACAACGAGTTACCGCCGTTATGCCCACGATGGAACTTGCAACATTGCTTTTGAAGCTTCTACAGGTACATGGAAAGTTATAGTTTATGATGATTTCACTGCCGGTGCAATTGCAGCCTCAGGTGAAACGGTTTGCTATAGCGGTGATCCTGTTGAAATCATTAGCGTTGTGGATGCTTCCGGCGGTGATGAAAACATAACTTACGCCTGGTACAGAAGCACAAACGATTTTATCGACAGCTCGTTGATTGTTGGTGCAACATCAGCAAGCTATCATCCTTCTGCCGGCCCGACCGAAACCACCAGCTACCGGCGCTATGCCCACGATGGAACCAGTAATCCCAATTTTACGGTTTCTGTAGGTACATGGAAAGTTGTAGTTTATGATGAATTCACACCCGGCGCTATCGAAACTGCTGGTGAAACCATCAGCTACGGTGATGATCCTATCGAAATTGGCAGCTTGGCTGATGCTTCCGGTGGTGATGGCACAATTACTTATCAATGGGAATCTTCCACAGATGATTTTGCCACCCCGGGAAGTGTAATTTCCGGAGCTGAATCAGCAAGCTATGATCCACCATCCGGCCTGACCGCCACAACGAGTTACCGCCGTTATGCCCATGACGGAACTTGCAACATTGCTTTTGAAGCTTCTACAAGTACATGGAAAGTTATAGTTTATGATGAATTCACTGCCGGTGCAATTGCAGCCTCAGGTGAAACGGTTTGCTATGGCGGTGATCCTGTTGAAATCATTAGCGTTGTGGATGCTTCCGGTGGTGATGAAAATATAACTTACGCCTGGTACAGGAGCACAAACAATTTTATCGACAGTTCGTTGATTGTTGGTGCAACATCAGCAAGCTATCATCCTTCTGCCGGCCCGACCGAAACCACCAGCTACCGTCGCTATGCCCACGATGGAACCAGTAATCCCAATTTTACGGTTTCTGTAGGTACATGGAAAGTTATAGTTTATGATGAATTCGCACCAGGCGCTATCGAAACCACTGGCGAAACCATTTGCTTCGGCGGTAATCCGGGAGAAATTGTTAATATTACAGACGCTTCCGGTGGCGATAAAAATATCACTTACCAATGGGAATCGTCAACGGATGATTTTGCCACAGCAGGAAATGTAATTTTGGGAGCTGAATCAGCAAGCTATAATCCGCCTTTCGGCCTGACCGAAACCTCCAGTTATCGTCGTTATGCAAAGGATGGAATCTGCAATACCGATTTTGAAATTTCTACAGGAACTTGGAAAATAACCATCCAGGAATTGCCCGTGGCAGATGCCGGTAGCAACAGCAACATCGTAGAAGGTGAAACCTTTGCATTTACCAATGCCGGAGCCGTGAATTATTCCACGCTGTTGTGGTCGTCAGTTGGCGATGGAACCTTCAACGGCAACGCGCTGCTGAACCCCGTTTACACGCCGGGCAACGGCGATATTGCTACCGGCGAAGTAGAGCTTTGCTTAACTGTAGTTCCTGAAAGCCCGTGCCTGATCAGCGACACAGACTGCATGACCCTCACCATCCTGCGCCATCCCGAAGTAGTGATTGTTTCTCCAGCCGACGGCAGCACCGTTTACGACTATGCGCTCACGGTTTTGGGAACGGCATCGGATGCTGACGGCGACCTTGCGGAAATTTACATAAAGTTGAATGAAGGAGCCTGGGAATTGGCCACCGGAACCGATAACTGGACATTCAACTTCCTCCTAACTGGTGGATACCAGAAAATTGAAGCCAAAGCTGTTGATGCCGCTGGACTTGAATCTTCCATAACAGAAATTAATATATTTGTGGGAATTCAGGAAATTGATCTCTCCCAGGGCTGGTCGGCGATATCTTCATTTCTTGCACCCATTGAGCCTGCTCTCGAGACCGTGATGTCGAACACAGGATTTCCGGACAATCTTACCATTATGATGGATAATACAGGCATCTATTGGCCTGGCTACAATATCAACAGCATCGGCAACTGGGACGTCCTGCATGGATATAAAGTGAAATACAACCAGGCTGATGTATTGACCGTCTATGGTGACAAACTGCAGGATCAAGAAGTAACTTTTGACGCTGGCCTATATTTCATCCCCATGCTGGCGAATGATCCTGTTATGATTTCAAATATCTTTACGGATCCTGAAAGCGACATCTCGTATCTTTTCGACATCACAACCGGACAGGTATATTGGCCGCAGGGAAGTATTTATACCATCGAGGAACTGATTCCTGGCCGGAGTTATCTCACTAGGTTCAACCAAGAGACAACCATCACTTTCCCGGATTATCAAGCTTTGAAATCTGCGCCCATCCCTTCAAACCCGGCTACGCAGCTGGAAGCACCGTGGCAATACGTCCGCACCGGCGAAGTACATCTGATATCGCTTTTTGAAAGCGCTTTAAGTGGCCTGGAAAATTACGCATATATCGGAGCTTTCGACAGTGACGGCCTTTGCATCGGCTGTGCAAACATTGCCGGCAACGGTGGCAATATCCTGCTGACCGTTTATGGAGATGATGTTTATACAACATTTAAAGATGGCGCCAGCGCAGGTGAAGTAATCACGTTCCGTGCTTACGACCCGGCCACCGGAGGAGAAACTCTGCTCACAGCCACTTTTAGCGAAAGCTTCGCCAACACCGATGGACTGTTTGCGTTAGGTGGCCTTTCGGCAATAACAGGATTTAAAGCAGGCGCTACCGGAACTAACGAAAGTGGGTTAAATTCCTACGTCAGAGTTTATCCAAATCCTGCAGAGGATTACATCTTTATTCTTATTCCTAACCATGAAGGCAAAGTGAACTACCGTATTACCGATCTGGACGGCAGGTTGGTTGCAAAGGATCATTTCACCGGAACCGAAGCTCTGCTCGACGTTAGCATGCTCAATCCCGGCCTATATGTGATCACCATGGAAATCGACGGTCAGATTGTTACCCGACGCATTGTGGTTATGTAAAAGGTATTCAACAGATTTCATAAAACTAACGGCCGGGGCAGATGCTTCGGCCGTTGTTTTTTCCCTTCGGCTTAGTTCGACTGGCTTCGACTAAACTCAGCCACCGACGCTCACTAACCAACGCTCAGAGCGAGTTTTGTTCTCAAATTGCAAGCATTAGAAAAGTCGTTTTGACAGGTTTTACGTATGATCCATTACATTTTAGCTAATTTAGCGGTTTTAATTTTATCTGTCTTAAAATAATAGCTGCATTTAACTGTAAATCTCACCTACAAATGAAACACAAACTTTTACGCGCTCTTTTCTGTTTCCTGATTTTTGGCATTTCCTTCCTTCAGGCGCAAAACAATCAAAAAGCTACACAGCAAAATATCCCAGTGGATTACTCCGAAAACCCCTATTGGGTGGATATGATGCAGGATGTGTCGGCAAACTTTTACGAGGTGCAAAAAGCCTTCACCACATACTTTGATGGCAGGCCTACCGGCAAAGGCAGTGGGTGGAAACAGTTTAAACGTTGGGAGCACTTTATGGAGCCGCGCGTTTTCCCCACCGGCCAACGCCTCGACCATGCACGGGTGTGGAACGAAACTATGCAATACCGCAAGAGCAATCCCAAAAAAGATAATGCCCCCAAAAGCAACTGGACAAGCCTGGGTCCTGATACCTGGACCAACATCACCGGCCACTGGAACCCGGGCATTGGCCGCATCAACGTTATCGCCCGCGATCCCTTCGACCCCATGACCGTTTACATTGGTGCTCCATCCGGCGGCCTTTGGAAAACCAACGACGAGGGCGAAAACTGGGAGGTGCTCACCGACCATCTGCCTATCCTGGGTGTTTCAGCTATCGCCATCCATCCTGTCGATACCGACATTATTTATATCGGCACCGGCGACAAGGATGCCAGCGACAATTACAGCATCGGCGTATTGAAATCGACCGATGGCGGCTACACCTGGGAGCTGACCGGGCTTGACTGGAGCATTGGCCAAAACCGAACCATAGCAAAATTGCTTATCCATCCCGAGAACCCGGACATCCTTTTTGCCGCCACCACCAACGGCATTTATAAAACTACTGATGCCGGTGTAAGTTGGTACAACGTGCAAGGCGGCGACATCGACGACATGGAATTTAAACCCGGCGACCCCGACATCGTGTATGCCTGCACCCAGAAATTCTACAAATCAACCAATGGCGGCGAGAGTTTTACACAGATTACCGGTGTGCCCACTACGAGCCGTGTGCAGATTGCCGTGAGCGATGCCAATCCGAATTACGTATATTTTTTCTCCTACCAAAGCGGTATTTACCGCTCCGAAAATAGCGGTAACACTTTTAGCAAACGCTCTTCCCAGCCAAACCAAGGCAGCCAGGGATGGTACGACCTGGCCTTTGCCGTTTCACACGAAAATGCCGAGGAGGTCCATTTGGGCGAAATAAACACCTGGCGATCGCTGAACGGCGGACAAAACTGGACCAAAACCACCGACTGGATGTGGGGCAATAACATTGGCTACACCCACTGCGACATTCACGAAATGGTGTTTTACGGCGGAACGCTTTACGTGGGCACCGATGGCCTGGTGTGCAAATCGACCAACCACGGAAATACCTGGCACAGCTTTACCGAGGGCGTTTCCATACGACAGTTTTATCGTATTGCCGGCAGCAAAACCAATCCTTACAAACTGATGGGCGGGAGCCAGGATAACGGCACCAGCGTGTACACCGACGACCACTGGCACGAGTGGCTGGGAGCCGACGGCATGGAATGCGCCATCGACCACACCAACGAAAACATCGTGTATGGCACCTCGCAAAATGGCACTTTTTACAAATCTACCAACGGTGGCAATGGCGGCAGTGTAAACGTAAGCCAGCCCGGCACCGGCTCGTGGGTTACGCCTTTTGTGATGCACCCCGAGGATCCCCAAACGCTGTTTGTCGGATTGAAAGATGTGCGCAAAACCACCAACGGCATGAATAGCTGGACCACCATTTCGAACCTCGGAAGCGGATACATTAAAAATATGTACATCTCCGAGTCCAATCCCAATTTTTTGTATGTATCCAAAGATGCAGTCCTCTACCGTACAAAGGACGGCGGCAATACGTGGGAGAACATCAGCAGCGGATTGCCCAACCTTTACATTACCTACATCGCGGTGCATCCGCTCGATCCGGAAATTGTGGCCGTAAGCCTTTCGGGATTTAGCAACAACAAAAAAGTATATATCTCCTACAATGCAGGCGAAAGCTGGGAAAATTTCTCTGATATGCTCCCCAATCTGCCGGCCAACTGTGTGATTTTTCATAAAGACGAAAACATCGGCATTTATGTAGGTATGGATGTGGGCATCTTTTATCGCGACAATTCGATGGGTGCCTGGGAGTCGTTTTACGAGGGGCTTCCTAATGTAATTGTTAACGAGTTGGAAATCCACTACGAAGCAGGCAAGATACGCGCAGGCACTTATGGCCGCGGTCTGTGGGAGACCGATCTGCATCCTGTGGTTCCCGTAGATATGAGCACCACCTTTGCTGTGAAGGCAGGCGATGACGATCTGATCGAATTCGGCGAAACCGTTTTCCTGGACATACAGCTCAAAAATAACATGGATGTGGCTGCCGAAGCTATAAACATGACTATTTCGTTTCCATCGCAATACATCACCATGCTGGATAGCACCGAGGTTTTTGGAACCATTGCTGCCGGCGACAGCCTGCTGATCGAAGATGCTTTTTCGTTTTTTGTGGCAACGGATGTGCCTGACGATTATCCGATAATCCTGGCTACCAGCATTGCCTCCGATATAGATGTGTGGGATGGCCAGATTAAACTAAGCGCTTATTCCCCCGTTGTCGGACCCGGAAATATTATAATAGATGATGGCGGCGACGGCAACCTCGATCCCGGCGAAACTGCCACGGTGCTTATTACCGTGAACAACGTTGGCGGAGCCAGAGCAGAAGACATACATTTGGATATTTCCACCATCGACCCCTTCGTAATTATCAGCAATACCTCGTCCACAATCGATTTGCTGGAAGCTGGCGGCAGTGCCGAAATTGGCTTTGATATTTCGGTTGCTGAAAACGCTCCCCTTGGTCATGCTATTCATTTCAATATAAATATTTCTGCCAACGGTGGCTATCATAATCCCACAAACTTCGGTCTTGTCATAGGAACTATTTTTGAAGATTTTGAAAGTGGTGATTTTACGCGCTATCCCTGGGAATTTGATGGAAATGCCAACTGGACAATTGATGATGGCAACGCATACGAAGGAATTTACAGTGCCCGTTCGGGAGTTATTTCCCACCTGCAGGAAAGCGTGCTTCTGCTCGAAATGGAAGTACTCGCAGAGGGAGAGATTAGTTTTTACAAAAAAGTATCGTGCGAAAACGATCCCGGCGGAACCGGCTACGATTACATGGCCTTTTTTATTGATGATGATGAGCAAGGCCGTTGGGACGGCGAAATAGCCTGGAGCCAGGAAAGCTACACCGTGAGTGCCGGCACGCACACTTTTAAATGGATTTATTCTAAAGACCCTGCCGCGAGCAGCGGCTACGATTGTGCCTGGGTAGATTATATTGTGCTGCCTCCCGTGGATGATGGCCTTCCTCAAATGTTTATCGTCCAGGAAATTATTGAAGCTACGATGGGACCGGATCAAAACCTGGCCGATACCCTTGTGATTGCTAATATTGGCGGGGGCAGCCTGGAATTCACCATCGAGATTATGGAAGCAAATAATCCGGTGGACTGGCTTAGCTTTTACCCAGCCAGCGGCAGTTTGAACGGCGGTGAAATTGCCCAAATTGAAATACTCTTCAACACCATGGGTATGGGCGCGGGAACCTACTACTGCACTATCCTGGTAACGGACAACCTGAACGGCGAGAGCGAAATACCTGTTACGCTGGTGGTTGATCCCAGCCTGGGCTTGCCCGAAGTAAATACGCAAAGCAGCCCGGTTTCGGTGTATCCCAATCCTTTCACCAACGAAACCAACATTTCGTTTCATCTGTCGGCAAGTGCTACTGTAAGTTTGGAGATTTATAATACAAAAGGCGAAAAGGTAATAAGTCTTATCAATCACCAGGAAAAAACCCGTGGACTGCATCGGGTAAGCTGGAATGGTAAAGATGAAAAAGGAGTTAAACTTAGTGAAGGCTTGTATTTTTACCGGTTGGATGCTGGAGAGAAGTTTACCGGTAGAATTGTGTTAACGCACTAAATAACAGCAACCATTTAGCTGGTAGAATCTTATTCCAAATAATAATAATCCCATCCCCAACCCTTCTCGGCCATCTGTCAGAGAAGAGTTGGGGGCGCTTGTAAATTAAATAATTACTTCCTGCCTGATTTTTAGATAAAATCACTGGGATTCCGTTAAAAACAATAGATTCTCTGCGAAATAGCCAGAAGCAAAGAATCTATTAAAGAGCTTTTAGCTTTTCACAGACAAGAGCGTATTGATCTCATTTTAGGAAATATCTTTTTGCCGACGGAATTCCTTTGAGATTTTATCATCACTTTTTAGTAATACCTTTAGAAAAATAATTTTTTGTTAAAATTCTTTGATGAATGGCCAAAAAAGTTTTTATCTTTGCCGCCTGAAATTAAAAGCCCGGATGGCGGAAATGGTAGACGCGCATGGTTGAGGGCCATGTTCCTGTTCGGGAGTGCAAGTTCGATTCTTGTTCCGGGCACTCACAGAAAGCCTTGAAGATAACTCTTCAGGGCTTTTTTGTTTTTCCTTTTTTTGGAATTTTGCCGAAAAAACACCAAATATCCTGCTAAAAAAAATTGTTTATTTTCGCCGCCTTTATTTATAAATAATACAAATATCTATGAAACGAATCCTTTACATGATGATGATTCTCATCATCACTTCACCGGTGTATGCCGGCGGCTACCAGGTGCGTTTGCAAGGTCATAGGCAAACGGCTATGGGTCTGGTAGGCGTTTCGCTTTTTGGCGATGCCAGCAACATATTTTATAACCCGGCAGGTCTCTCGCTGATGAGAAACAAGTACAGATTCTTGGCCGGTGATGTTTTAGATACCGTTAACACAGGCCTATCGCTGATAAATAACAAGTACAGCTTTATGGTCGGCGGCAGTGGCATCTTAAACAGCACTACCTTCAGGCTCGAAAATTCGGTATATCAAGCCGAAACCGACAACCCCATGGGCACTCCCTTGTTTTTTTATGGTGCGGCCAAAATCACCGATCGTCTGGCGGTAGGAATTGGTGTTTACACTCCCTATGGCAGCTCTGCCAAGTGGGGCGACGACTGGGCAGGAGCACATCTTATCCAGGACATCTCCCTGAAAGCTTTTTTCTTCCAGCCCACCATCTCCTACAAAATCAGCGACATGTTTAGCCTTGGCGCCGGACTGGTAATAGCCACCGGCTCCGTGGAGATCAACAAAGCCATCCCTTATAACAGCGCTGAAGAACTTGGTCAGGTAAACCTGCAGGGCACCACCACCAGCTTTGGGTACAACCTGGGGGCAATGTTTACACCCAACGAACAGTGGAGCATTGGTGTCAACTATCGTTCGCTCGTAAAAATGACGATGGACGGCGGCGACGCTACTTTTACCGTACCCAGTTCAATGGCAGGTATTGTTCCTCCCACCAACACTTTTGATGCTGAACTTCCCCTACCCGCCAACCTCGACCTGGGCGTAGCGTATCAGGTCACCGAAAAGCTCCTGCTTTCGGTAGAAGTAAACTACGTATTTTGGGATGTTTACGACACCCTCACCTTCGAGTTTGCTCAGCGCCCTGAATTGCTCAACTCCAAAAACCCGCGCGAATATTCCAACAAACTCATCTATCGTATCGGTGGCGAATACATCATCAACAACTTGATTACTCTGCGGGCTGGCGCATATTATGATCCGTCGCCAACCAACAAGGATTATTTTAATCCCGAAACTCCAAGCCTCAACACCATCGGGCTGAGCGCCGGCCTTACCATCCGCCCCAGCGAACATCTGGCAATAGATATTTCGTACCTGCACCTCGAAACGCAAAAAGATACCCGCAGCTACATGCCCGAATATTTTACAGGTGAATACAAAACCCGCACGATGATTCCCGGCATCGGCATCAGCTATAATTTTTAAATAATAAAATTAGAATATGAAGAATATGAAAACACCACACATACTGCTGTTGCTGGCTTTGATGAGCCTGATGGCATGCCAGCCCGAACTCGAAGATTTCTCCATCGGTGACGGCAAGGCCGACTTTACCACCTACGTTGCCGTGGGCAACTCGCTTACTTCCGGCTATGCCGATGGCGAACTGTACCGCAGCGGACAGGAAAACTCTTATCCGGCCATCCTGGCTTACCAAATGAAAGCTGGCGGCTGCAACGAATTCCGCCAGCCGCTTATGTACGACGAATACGGTTTTGGCCGCCGCTTGCTGCTCAACGCTTCTATTCCCGGACCGGTGCCTGCAGGCGTCGCTTTCGATCAGCGCAATTTTATGTCGATTGCCACCGAGGGACCTTTCCATAATATGGGAGTCCCCGGCGCCAAAAGCTTTCATTTGATAGTTTCCGGCTACGCCGAACTCAATCCCTATTTCGGTCGCTTTGCTACCAGCCTTTCTGCCTCAGTGCTCGCCGACGCAGCAGCCATCAATCCAACCTTTTTCTCCTGCTGGATCGGCAACAACGACGTGTTGGCTTATGCTCTGGAAGGTGGTGCTGCCGACAGCATCACCGACATCAACACTTTTAGCTATGCAATGAACACCATCCTGCAAACGCTCACCGCCAAAGGTGCCAAAGGCGCGGTGGCCAACATTCCCGATATTACCAACATCCCATATTTCACCTTCATGAATACACGCCTGCCCTATTATGGCCTTGTGCTCGATGCACAAAAGGCAGGTGCGCTTAATGGCGCCTATGCCGCTTTTGAGCAATATCTTGCTTCGCAGGGTGTCACCTGGTCGTATGGCTTCAACTTTGCCGAAGGTCCCAACGCATTTGTTGTTACTGACGAAACGCTGCCACTACCCGCACCTTTCAACGTGCGTCAGATGAAAGCCGGTGAGCTTTTCTTGCTCACGCTCCCCACCGACAGCATTCTCAACCACGGTATGGGTAGTGTAAATCTGGCCGGCCCTATGCCTCTGCCTTTTGGCATCCCCGACAAGTTTTTCCTTTCACAGGACGAAATCAGCGAGATCACAACGGCCACACAGCAGTTCAACGAAGTAATTGCCTTGCAGGCCAACAACTATGGGCTGGTGCTGGTGGATATGAATGACAGACTCAACGAATTAGCCACCACCGGTATCACCGTGGATGGCATCACCTTTACCGATGAATTTATCTTCGGCAACGCCTTCTCACTCGACGGCGTACATCTTACATCTCAGGGATATGCCCTGGTTGCCAACTTCTTCATCGAAGCCATCAACTCCTATTACAATACCGACCTTAGACCGCTAAGCCCGCGGCTCTATCCTGGCATTTATTATTATCAATAAAACTGTCGCCTATCTTTGGGAAAGGCAATAAGTAATAGTCAAGCCTCTGAAGCACCATGTTTCAGAGGCTTGCTTTTTTTTATTAAAGTGGGCGGCCGGGCGGGCTTTCCGCTATAGCTAGCTTGCAGCAGCTGTGTTTTTGTAGGCGGTACGTGGGCTTCCTGCGTTAGCCTCCGCCCGCCAACAAAAACATCAGCCGCCGCTGCGCCATCTACCGCTCCAATCCCTGCCGCACACACCACCGGGGCAGCTTCCGAATCTAAGTCATCGTCATCAAAGATTCCGTAAGCCTCGTAGAGGCGGCATTATGGTAGAAACGTATGAACAAATTATTCCAAAAGCCTCGTAGAGGCGGCATTTTGGTAGCGATTATTCGGTACATAAACCCAAAAGCCCCAAAGATAGGGGCGACACTATGAAAAGAAATCTTTTTCAAAAATCAAATTGGCCTTTTATAAAATGTTCTACATTTACAATCGCATTTAAAATAAAACAAATCAGCAAAATGGCAAATACCTACACCCAGATTAATATCCATGCCGTTTTCTCGGTAAAGGGAAGAGAAAATTTAATAACCCCACAATTTAGCGACAACTTACATAAGTATATTGCGGGCATCATCAACAACACAAAAAACTTTTCTCTTGCAGTTAACGGGTACAAAGATCATGTACACACATTTTTTGAACTACACCCAACGAATTCAGTGTCGGATGTAATTGGAGTTATCAAAACAAATTCATCAAAATGGATAAACGAAAATAAATTCTTAAGGGGTCATTTCAACTGGCAAGAAGGCTATGGCGCTATTTCATACTCTCGCTCTCAAAGAGATTCCATAATTAAATACATTATTAACCAAGAGAAACACCATGGCAAAACGACATTCCGTGAAGAATACATGGAGTTATTATGGAAATTTGAAATTCCGTTTGATGAAAATTATGTTTTCGATTTTTATGAATAAAAAGAATGCATTGTTTCCATAATGTCGCACCTACGGTGCTTTAAAAAAAGGCTTCTTGTTTATTTCTACCATACTACCGCACCTACGGTGCTTAAATGAAATTTGATGCCAGCCTCTTGGAGACGATAGTATGGTAGAATGCCACGATAAAATTCGAATAGGAGCCTCGTAGAGGCGGCATTATGGTAGAAACGTATGAACAAATTATTTCAAAAGCCTAGTAGAGGCGGCATTATGGTAAGGACGATCTTCCCGAAAGCCTCATCCAAATGCAGTTTTTGATATTGCATATTCCCAAAAATTCTAAAAATTTATCCACTTGTATCCGGGGTGTGTTTATGAGGCTAATTCTTTATTTATTTTTGACCGCACTTTTTTTTCATTATTTGTAACAACGAAACACGACTATGCCAGAATACAACGGAGTTATGATGCAATATTTCCACTGGTACACTTCCGACGAGGGCGTCCTATGGAAACAACTCAAAGAGAATGCTGAAAGTCTTGCCAAAGCCGGCATTACTGCTTTATGGTTACCTCCCGCCTTCAAAGGAGCTGGTGGCCCCAAAGATCCTGGCTATGGTGTGTACGATCTTTTCGACCTTGGCGAATTTGACCAGAAAGGTACCGTGCGCACCAAATACGGGACCCACGACGAATACATTGCAGCAATTCAGGCGGCGCAAAAGGCAAACATTCAAGTGTATGCCGATGTGGTCTTCAACCATAAGATGGGCGCCGACCATGCCGAAGAATTTATGGCTACACCTATCAATCCTGCGAACCGCAATGAAGCAATCGGCGAGCAGCAAAAGGTAAAGTGCTGGACTAACTTCACCTTCCCGGCGCGCCAGGGCAAATACTCCGAGATGCAATGGCACTGGTGGCATTTCAATGCAACCGACTTCAACTTGAACGATCCGGACAAGCAGGCAGTCTACTTATTTGAGGGCGGAAAATTTGATGAAAACGTTGACCAGGAATTTGGCAACTTCGACTATCTCATGGGTTGCAACCTGGATACTCATAATGATGAAGTAAGAGGGGAACTATTCTACTGGGGAAAATGGTACCTCGAAACTACCGGCGTCGATGGCATCCGCTTCGATGCGGTAAAGCATGTCAACTCCCGCTTTTTTTTCGAATGGCTTCAGGAGATGCAAAAAATCGCCAAAAAGAAATTATTTGCAGTGGGCGAATACTGGTCACATGAAGTTTCAGCACTCAAAAACTTCATCGATACAACCCAGGGCGCCATCATGCTCTTCGACGCAGTGCTGCATTACAAATTTGCTACTGCCAGTCAGCAGGGCAAGGATTACCCGCTGAATACAATCTTCGATAATACCCTGTTGAAAGAAGCACCGCAATTGGCTGTTACCATTGTGAGTAATCACGACACGCAGCCGTTGCAAGCGCTCGAGTCGGTGGTTGAAGCGTGGTTCAAGCCGCTCGCTTATGCCATGATACTGCTGCGCCGTGATGGCTATCCCTGCATCTTTGCCGCCGACTACTACGGTGCCGAATACAGCGACACAGGCATGGACGGCAAAACATACAACATCGTGATGCCAAGCCACCAATGGATTATCGATCAGTTTCTGATGGTGCGACGCGAATTTGCTTATGGCGATCAGTATGATTATTTGGATCATCCCAACTGCATCGGATGGACGCGCACCGGTGATGAAAAACACCCTGGCGGCGCAGCCGTACTAATGAGCAATGGCGATAATGGAACAAAACGAATGCAAACCACCGCCATAAATACCGCCTATATTGATCTCACCAAACATATCGACGATACTATTACCACCGACGAGGATGGCTGGGCTGAGTTCAAATGCCTGGCCGGGAAGGTTTCTGTGTGGGTGCCGAAGAAAAAGTAGGTAGTAAGTAAAAATGAGCGGTGAGAGATGAGCGCGCATCGGCTTGAAACAGGATTCCGCTAATTCAAACAAAAGAAAAGATGTTAGCGTAAATTAGCTTCATTTGTGAAAATTCGCGAAAAATTCACCTAAAAATAAGATTCCGATAAATTCATCAATTCGTTTGTTTTTCTCAAATCACGCTATCTTCGCCGGATGAAAAAACATCAGCTGATATTCGCCACCAAAAACAGACACAAACTTGACGAAGTAGCGCACCTCGAAGGTTTAAACTTTACCATCATCGGGCTCGACCAACTTGGCTTCCACAGCGATGTTCCTGAAGACTACGAAACCCTTGAGGAAAATGCGCTGCAAAAGGCTCGCTTCATTCATAAACAGTTTGTTGTAGATTGCTTTGCCGACGATACCGGCCTGGAAATAGACGCTCTTGGCGGTCGCCCCGGTGTATATTCAGCACGTTACGCCGGCCCGCAATGCAACCCGGAAGACAATATGAATAAAGTTTTGAGCGAAATGCAAACCCAGACCAACCGCTCCGCGCGCTTTCGCACCGTAATTGTCTTGATTATGGATGAGAAAAACTATTTTTTTGAAGGAATTATGGAAGGCGCCATTATCAGCGAAAAACGCGGTGAGCACGGTTTTGGATACGATCCCATCTTTCAGCCCAAAGGCTACAATTTAACTTTTGCAGAGATGGATCAGTCAACCAAAAACAGCATCAGCCACCGTGCCAAAGCCACTGCCAAATTGATTGAGTTTCTGCAAAAAAGAGGATAAAAAATAGAGATTAAAATAGAGAAGCTGAAAATTGGAAGTAAGTTTTTTGTCTTAATATCGTTTATAGAATCCTGAAACACGAAATAAGCGAAGCCGAAGGAAATAATGAAGAAAGGCTCTCCGAAGAATACAATCAATATTTCTCCGGAAATCAGGCGCAGCTTATCCTTGTTAGGATTCATTAAAAATAACGGCTTCTGCCATCTATTGATAAACCTTTTTGATGCACCACTGTTTTTATTAAAAACAAAAATCATAAATGAAAATCACCATGAGAAAGCTCACCTTAGCAATACTTTTTGCAATGACCACCCTGTTTTCGGGCGGTTTGTTTACCTCCTGCTCCAAAGTCCCCATTACCGGACGGCAGCAAATTAACCTGGTTCCCGAGTCGCAGATGGTGTCGATGGCCAATAGCAGTTACAGCGAATTTCTGCACGAACACCAGCTCAGCAACGATGCAGCTAAAGTGGCGATGGTGAAAAAGGTAGGCCAAAATATAGCTATAGCCGTAGAACGTTTTATGCGCGAAAATGGCCTGAGCGATCGCGTCGAAGGCTACAAGTGGGAGTTTAACCTGGTGAAAGAAGATGATGTTCCCAACGCCTGGGCGATGCCCGGCGGCAAGGTGGTGGTTTATACCGGAATTTTACCTTACACCAAAACCGAAACCGGACTGGCCGTGGTATTGGGGCACGAGATTGCGCACGCCGTTGCCCGTCATGGCAACGAACGTATGAGTCAGGGGTTGCTGATCGAAACCGGCGGCACCGCGTTAAATCTGGCGCTGAGCCAGAAACCAGAACAAACCCAAAGCCTTTTTATGATGGCCTACGGTCTTGGCACACAGGTGGGCATCAGCCTGCCCTACAGCCGTACACACGAAACCGAAGCCGACAAATTGGGTTTGATTTTTATGGCTATGGCAGGCTACGACCCTCACGAAGCCGTAGAGTTCTGGCAGCGCATGTCGCAAGCGGGCGGGCAAAAGCCACCCGAGTTTCTCAGCACCCACCCAGCCGATCAAACGCGCGTTAAAAATCTCCAAAATTACCTGCCCAAAGCTTTGAAATATTACAAGCCATAAGACTTCAGCAAATCTCTTATCCCACTATCTTTTGATCAGCACTAAGCCGGCAGCATATTTTTGTTGAAATATCTTACTTTTGTTGGATGATAACACAATCACCCTCCGAAAATAAGCGCTGGACGCTAAGTGGAAAAACAGCATTGATTACCGGCAGCACCAAAGGCATCGGCAAGGCCATCGCCGAAGAATTTCTGCAGCTTGGCGCCTCGGTATTTATCACCGGCCGCAACCCCAAAACCCTGAAGGAAACCACAGACGCTTTCGCTAAATATAAAAACCAGGTGGATAGTGCCGTGGTGGATTTGTCGCTTCCTGCCGACCGCGAAGAACTCGTAGGGCTGGTGAGTAGCAAATGGGGCAAACTCGACATTCTGGTGAATAATGTGGGAACCAACATCCGAAAAAAAACAGTAGCCTATACCGAAGAGGAGATAGAATATCTTTTACAGACAAATCTGAAATCGGCGTTGGATTTATCGCGCAAGCTATTTCTGCCGTTGTGCAATTCGGGCGCCGGCACCATTGTAAACGTTGCTTCCGTTGCCGGGATAACCGCTTTAAAAACCGGCGCCATTTATGCCATGGCCAAAGCCGCCATGATTCAGATGACCAAAAATCTGGCTGTGGAATGGGCCAAAGATCACATTCGTGTAAACGCCGTAGCTCCCTGGTACATCGAAACACCACTGGCAAGACAAGTTCTCAGCGACTTCGACTACCTGAAGTCGGTGCTCGACCGCACGCCCATGCGCCGCGTAGGCACTCCCGCCGAAGTGGCAAACGCAGTAGCTTTCCTGGCCATGCCCGAAGCATCCTACATCACCGGGCAATGCCTGGCAGTAGATGGCGGTTTTACCATTTATGGGTTTTAATGAAAGAACGAAATCCTTTGTCACTAAAAGAGTATAAAATCGTTGCCAACGATGCCATAGCACCGGGAGTTTATGTACTGCGCTACCGCCGCGATTTTATATTTATTCCCGGGCAAGTGATGGCGGTAGCCCTTGATCCGACGCACCAACCGCGCATGTACAGTATTGCCAGCGGCATGCAGGACGACGACATCTGGCTGCTTTACAACATCCGTCCGGAAGGTGAACTCACTCCCTCGCTTTCGGAGGCAAAAGCCGGCGACAGCATTTTTGCCTCGGCGCCCTCGGGCAGCTTTTATGGCAAGGCAGCGCCGGCAGTTTGGATTGCCTCCGGCACCGGCATCGCTCCATTTGTTTCGATGTGGCGCTCAGGCATTCGTCGCGACAAGCTGCTGATACATGGCGGCAGGTTTCTGCACTCTTTCTATTTCGCGGAAGAATTTAAAGAAACACTGGGCGAAAATTACATCCGCTGCTGCTCCAACGAAAGCGGCGACGGCCTTTTTCATGGACGCCTCACCACCTGGCTCCAACAGCAGCCAAACCTTCCCACCGACAGGAAATATTACCTTTGCGGCAGCGCCGAAATGGTGGTGGAGACACGCGATATTCTTATCGAAAAACAAATCCCTTACGACAATATCGTAGCGGAAATTTATTTTTAAAAATTAAGAAACCAATAATAGCATGGCCAAAGAAGCACTTTTTGGTAAAACCCTCAGCGAGCTGCAAAAGATAGTGACCGACTTCGGTCTACCCGCCTATACTGCCAGGCAAATCGCTGGATGGCTTTATCAAAAAGATATTACAACCATTGATGAGATGAGCAACCTGTCGAAAAATGCACGGCTGATGCTCAACGAACATTACGAGTTTGGGCTAACGCCATTTACGAAAGTGCAGACTTCGACCGACGGCACCCGTAAATATCTCTTTGCTGCCGGCGATCGTAAGTTTATCGAAGCAGCCTACATCCCGGAAGAGGAACGCGCCACTTTGTGCGTTTCGTCGCAGGTGGGTTGCAAAATGGGCTGCCTGTTTTGCATGACAGGCAAACAGGGCTTTCAGAACAACCTCACCGCCGGACAGATCATAAACCAGGTGCGCAGCATTCCGGAAACGGACAAGCTTACCAACATCGTTTACATGGGCATGGGCGAGCCTCTGGATAACACCGACGAGGTGATGAAAAGCCTTGAGATAATGACCTCGGACTGGGGCTACGGCTGGAGCCCAAAACGCATCACCGTTTCGACTATTGGCATCATCCCGGCGATGCGGCTTTTCCTGGCGCAAAGCCAGTGTCATCTGGCGGTGAGCATGCACACACCTTTCGAGGAGGAGCGGCAGAAGCTGATGCCCATCGAAAATGTGTATAAACTCAGCGAGGTGCTCGAAACCATCCGCAACTTCGACCTGGGGCGCCAGCGTCGGGTATCGTTTGAATACATCATGTTCAAAGGAATCAACGATACGCCCCGCCACGTAAAAGAGCTGGCACGCATTCTCAACGGCATCCGGTGCCGCATCAATCTTATCAGGTTTCACCCCATCCCCGGCACGCCGCTGGAGTCGTCGACCGATGAGGTGATCGAACAATTTATGGCAGCACTCAACGAAAAGAAAATCCGCACCACGTTACGCGCTTCACGCGGGCAGGATATTTTTGCTGCGTGCGGGTTGCTATCGACCAAAGAGCTGGTAAAACGGCAACAGGAGGATTATTGATTTGGAATGAAGGCAAAATAAATCTGAACAATTTTAACGGTGTGGAACGGGAATAAAAGAGAATGAAATTTCTTTAACACCTAAAAAAAGCTCACTAAAAAAATTCGACTTTACCAACGCGATGATAGAGCTGGCATATTTTACAAAAAGAAAATCTAAAATTTGAAAATAGCTAATGCAGACGAGGCTCCATATGCACAGTAGCCACCATTCCAAGATCTTCCCAAATCTGTTTTTCCACTTTCTCCGATAGGTCATGGGCTTCTTCCACAGTCATTTTCGGTGGAAGTTTTACATGAAAAGTCAATTCTTTGTGGTCGCCATATTCGTGGAGATGGATATGATGAATACGCAGATCGAGCGAAGTAATTTTTTTAGCGGAAGCGGTAAGATGATGCACCAGATCAGGTTCTGGTGCCTCCCCTAACAACCGGCTCATGGCTTGTTTCAAAATTTCGTAGCCGGCCCAAAAAATCATTATGGCTACCAATATCCCCAACACACCATCGACCCACCATAAATATCTTCCCACAAAAATCCCGACAAGGATTATCGCTGACGAAATAGCATCGGTGCGATGATGCCAGCCGTCGGCGCGCAAAGAACTATAGTTGGTCTTGCGTCCGGCGCGAAAAGCATATTGCGCCAGACCTTCTTTTACAACAATAGAAATGATGGTGACCACGATGGCAATGGTTCCGAAATGAGCGGCTTCGTGTTCGTAGAGCTTACTGATGCTTTCGCGAATGAATTCGTACGCCACAAAACCAAGCAATGCAGCTATCAGAACGCTGGCAATAAGCTCGGCACGTCCATGGCCAAAAGGATGCTCGTCGTCGGGTGGCTTGGCCGAAACGCGAGCCCCAAATATGACAACCAGCGAACTCAGCGAATCGGACAGCGTATGCCAGGCATCGGCAACGATGGCTACCGATCCGGAAATAATACCCGCCCATAACTTGATGGCAAACAGAAAAAGGTTGACAACAACTGACAACCATCCTTCCTGATAAGCAATCCGCGTGTTTTGTTTCGCTTTATTTTGATGCTTTGTACCGGACAAAATGTTTAGATTTATTTTACAAAAATAACATCAATGAGGCTTTGGACAAATAAAACCTGCGACAAATAACAAAAATAATATTATAAAAGACCCCACCCAAAAAATCAATTGAGGTCTCACTTTAAAACAATATTCAGGAATGTTGTTATTTTGCCAACCACAAAAACAAAGAAGTTGAGATATTTTATCGAGATCATGTACGATGGCGGCAGCTACCACGGCTGGCAGTTGCAACCGGACGACAAAAGTGTACAGGAAGTACTCGAGCAGGCACTTTTGTACAAAGCTGGTTTGCAAAATCATGTTACAGGCTGCGGCCGCACCGACGCGGGCGTGAGTGCCCGGCAGTTTTTTGCGCATTTCGATTTGCCGCAAAACCTTGATGAAAAGAAAGAACAATTGGTGGCTGAGCTCAACCGTTTTCTGCCGCCCGACATTACCGCCCGCCGCATCTTTGCTGTTCCTGACGATGCGCACGCACGCTTTGACGCCACCTCACGCACGTACAAATATTACATCTGCTTTCGCAAAAACCCATTTGTGCGGCACCACGCCTGGACCTTCGCAGCGCCATTGGATGTAGAAAAGATGAATGAAGCTGCCACCAACCTGCTGCAATATTCCGATTTTACCAGCTTTGCTAAGCTTCACACCGACACAAAAACCAACATCTGCAACGTGCAGGAGGCATATTGGGAAATACAAGGCGACCTGCTGGTTTTTACAATCAGCGCCGACCGCTTCCTGCGCAACATGGTGCGCGCCATCGTGGGAACGCTGGTGGATGTAGGGCGTGGTAAGATAAAACCCGACGCCATCCATCGCATCATCGAAAGCCAAAACCGCAGCCAGGCAGGAATGTCGGTGCCGGCGCAGGGGCTTTTTCTGGAGCGGGTTGAGTACAATCATCCGTGGATGCCGAAATAAACAGGACGCATAGCGCGAGGCGCAAGCGATTTGGCTGGGTGCGTAACACCTAAACATCCATTGCCTAAACATCATTTGTACCTGCCTTCAGTGGAATAAAACTATTCTATCATTCCAATTTTGCCGGTAACGAAAGTTTTTACATTTTTGCCTTTCATCATTGGCAGAACAAAAATCGTGTACAACAGCAGAAGCAATATCATACCGCCACCATTGCCCAGAGCAGAAGCCTCACTCCTGCCGACTTCCATCATCATTTCATTTTCACTAACTAACGTGCTATGAATCCAATTCTACAAACCATCGACAATGCAATGATCTGGTACAACGAATACATTGGTGGATTTGCATTGTTACTGTTACTCATTCCCACCGGATTATATTTCATCATCCGGTTGCGTTTTCTCAACCTCAGGCGGATAGGGCACAGCATCCGGATTGTGGCGGGCAAGTACGATCAGGCTCACGACGTAGGCGATGTAAACCATTTCAAAGCGCTCACCACCGCCTTATCGGCAACGGTAGGAACAGGAAATATTGTTGGCGTAGCGCTGGCCATTGGTTGGGGTGGTCCCGGCGCGATTTTCTGGATGTGGGTAACCGGTTTTCTGGGGATGATTTTGAAATATGCCGAATGTACGCTTGCACACAAATACCGGAGCTTCAACAGCGACGGATCGGTGTCGGGCGGTCCGATGTATTATATGGAGCACGGACTGAAGAATCAACTCGGTAAGTATGCAAAAGTGCTGGCGATCGTTTTTGCAATAGCAGCAGTGCTTTGTTCGCTTGGAACGGGCAATATGGCGCAATCCAACTCCATGTCAGGGGCATTATTCGACACCTATAAAATCGACAAATACGTCTCCGGAGCCATCATTGCATTGCTTGCGCTGCTGGTGGTAGTAGGCGGAATCAAGCGTATTGCGGAGGTAACCTCGCGGTTGGTACCTTTTATGGCTGTTGTATATTTTCTAGCCGCGATGCTGATTATCGTTATCGAATATGATCGTATCCCTTATGCTTTCGGGATTATCTTTAGCGATGCCTTTACCGGCAAGGCTGCCACTGGGGGCTTCTTCGGCTCTGTCTTTCTGATGACCATGCTCATGGGTGTGCGGCGGGGTTTGTTTTCCAATGAGGCCGGACAAGGCTCGGCAGCCATAGCGCACGCTGCTGCAAAAACGGATTGGCCTGCGCGCGAAGGTCTGGTAGCTTCGCTGGAACCGCTGGTAGATACCATCATCATCTGCACACTCACCGCGCTGATGATCATCCTTACCGGCGCCTGGGAACTCGACAAAGAGGGCGTGACCATGACCACGCGTGCTATGGAGATTGGCCTCACGCGCATTGGCATCGTTGGCGTGGGAAAACACATCGTGGCCGGCGGGCTGATGCTCTTTGCTTTCTCCACCATTATCGCCTGGGCGTATTATGGCAGCCGTGCAGTAAATTATCTTTTAGGCGAAAGGTTCATCAAACCCTTCGGGTACATGTATGGACTTTTTGTTTTTCTGGGCAGCATCTGGGGGCTTGATTTGGTTTGGCATTTTGTTGACATGGTTATCACGCTTATGACCATTCCCAACCTGATAGCACTCCTGCTATTGGCTCCGGTGGTGATGAGCGAAACCCAGAAATATTTCAGCGCCATGGATGCACTCGAGCCTCCACGGAAAAAACAAAAAGCCGGAAAGCTATGACGAATATGCTCTAAAAGGCTTATCATTGCAATGATTTTTATTAAAAAGAGTAAAACAAAACAGGTGATTTAATGAAAAAATTTGATTTCAGCCATCGCGATAGTTTTTCGTCAAAAGCAGGCGTGATAGCTGCCGCAGCAGGCTCGGCGATAGGCCTGGGCAACATCTGGCGGTTTCCGTATGTTGCAGGAGAAAATGGCGGCGGCGCTTTTTTGATTATTTACATCGGTTTTATCTTCCTTATCGGGATGCCCGTGATGCTCTCGGAGCTGATCATCGGACGACGCGCCCAGCGAAATCCCTTTGGCGCCTTCAAGCTGCTAAAACCGCGACAGCCGTGGTACCTGATCGGGCTGATGGGCATCGGTGCAGCTTTTATGATTCTGGCTTTCTACACCACCATTGCCGGCTGGACGCTCGAATATCTTTATCAATCCATCATCGACGGCTTCAGCGGCAAATCGACCGAAGAGCTGCGCACGGGCTTCGACATCTTTCAGCAAAGTGGCTGGATGCCGGTAATATGGCAGATTGTTTTTATGTTTTTCACGGCAGCCATTGTGTGGATGGGTGTAAAAAACGGCATCGAGAAATACTCCAAAATCCTGATGCCCATATTGTTGCTGATTATTATCATCATCTCCATCCGTTCGATAACGCTGCCGGGCGCCAGGGCAGGAATAGAGTTTTTGTTTAAACCTGATTTTTCAAAAATCAATGCAAAAGCAGTTCTCGAAGCACTGGGGCAGGCTTTCTTCTCATTGAGTATTGGTATGGGTACAATGATCACCTATGGATCGTATATTTCCAAAAAAGATAATCTTACTTCCACCGCTTTTGCCGTGTCTGGTGCCGATACGCTGATAGCTGTGCTTGCCGGCGTGGCCATTTTTCCGGCTGTTTTTGCCTTTGGCATCGACCCTGCAGCTGGCGAAGGCCTGGTTTTTATCACGCTTCCCAATATTTTTCAACAGATGCCCGGCGGGTACTTTTGGGCACTCCTGTTTTTTATCTTACTTGCAGTGGCAGCGCTCACTTCTACCATTTCGCTACTGGAGGTGGTGGTAGCCTATTTTAGCGAAGAGCTTAACATTCCTCGAAAGAAGGCTACTGCCATTGCAGCAGCGCTTGTCACTGTGCTGGGGATTGGCTGTACCCTTTCGCAAGGCTCTTGTAAGCATTTGCGACTGTGGGGCGACAGCCTGTTTGGCGATCTGGAATATTTGTCGGCCAATGTGCTGCTTCCGCTGGGTGGCTTGCTCATCGTAACTTTTGTAGCCTGGTTTATGGGACGCAAAACGGTGTATGCTGAATTGTCGAATGAAGGCACTCTACGCATACGATTTTTTAAAATATTTTTGTATATCATCCGCTTTTTGGCGCCGGTAGCCATTGCTTTGGTATTTATGAACGGCGTTGGACTTTATAATTTTTAAAATAAAAAAGCAGGTGCTTCAATGCCTTGCAGAAGGACAAATATTATTCTATTTTTGTTAAAAATTGAGGCACATTGGTAAAACGGGATTTATAGATGAGACCATTTATGTTTATCACCCGACGGCAACGCATGGGACTGTTCTTTTTGACAGGGAGCATCTTCTTGCTGGTGGTTCTGTATTTTACCATGGGTTTATTTTTCCATCCCGAGAATTTATCTGATCAAAATTTTGAAAACGAAATAGAAGCGCACACCGATGCAGCAGAGCCACAAGCAATTGCCAGCCACTTCAATTATTTCCCTTTCGACCCCAACATCATCGGCAAAACGCAGATGCTGGAGCTTGGCCTCACGAACCATCAGGCTGATATGATAATAAAATACCGGGACGCAGGAGGGTGGTTTTATAATGCCAAAGATTTCGGAAAGATTTATGCCATCAGCGATGCAGAGTATGAGCTTTTGAAACCTTATATTATTATAGGCCAGCAAAACCAAAACGTAGTAAAAAGTCCAAAAGCAGTACAAACAGCTCTATTTGGCTTCGATCCAAACAGCGCCGACAGCACGCAACTCATGGCTTTAGGGCTGAGCACCTACCAAACAGCAAATATTCTGAAATACAGAAAGGCCGGCGGCACCTTTACGTCAAAAAAAGATTTCAACAAAATTTATGGTATTGATGCCGACACTTATCAAAATATGGAAAAGTACATCCTGCTGCCCTCGGAAATTAACACCCCGCCAGCAACAACAGAGGCTGCCGGGCACCTGGAACTTATCGAAATCAATACCGCCAACACACTGGAATTGTGCAAGCTGAAAGGCATCGGGGAAGTATACGCAAATCGCATTACTGCTTACCGCGATAAGTTGGGCGGCTTTTTTGACAAATCACAGCTTCTCGAAATATACGGTATCGATACAAGTCGCTATGCGATGTTTGCTCCTCAAGTGGTTATCGACAAATCGGTTATCCGCCGTATCAACATCAACGACGCCACTTTCGACATTTTGCTTAAGCATCCTTACCTTGAATATTATATTGTAAAAGAAATCTTCAGCTATCGCGAAACCATTGGAGTTTTCGACTCGATAGCGCAGCTCAAAAACATCTCTCTGATCTATGATCAGTTGTATTTTAAAATAGCGCCCTATCTCACCACAGTAAAACGAAAGGATTTGCCTTGAGCACAATCATCAATAAGCAAAGAGGCATTCGTATAATACTGATGCTGCCCATGCTGCTGATAGCTTTTTCGGTTGTGGGTCAGGATGCTGCGCGCTATATCGACTCGATAACGCAGGGGCTCGATAACAGACAAAAGCTGGAAGTACTCAACAAACACACTGTGGAAGTGCGTAACAGTAATATTCTTTTGGGAACCAGGCTTGCCGACGAGGCGCTGAAACTTGCTTACAAAATGGATGATAAAAAACTGCTGGCTTTACCGATTTTAAATAAAGGAGGCATTTACTACCTCACCGGCAATTACGACAGTGCACAAATACTTTGGGAAGATGCAATGGCACGCTTTCATACCAATAACGACACGGTGAACTGGTCGCATGCCTGCTTAAATATGGGGCGCATCTACGTGGCACAGGCCGATTATGATAAATCCATTTCCTACAACCAAACTGCATTGGAAGTTACTCTTCAGCAACACGACACGCTCGCTGCGCTCGAATGCCTGCAAGGTATTGCGGCCAGTTACCACTACATGGGACGTTACCAGGAGGCATACAGCTATTATCAGCAGGTCATGGAAATGAACATAAATAATAAATACATCGATGTCGCGCTCAATACCCTTACTAATATGGCCGCTCTTTATATAGAACTGGACAAATTCGATGAGGCACTCGACAGATACAACCGGGCGCTCAAAGTTGCCGACAGCCTTCGCTTCCACAAGATTTCTGCTTCAATATTAAGAAACATGGGCGTGATATTTATACAAACCGACGAAAACCACAAGGCGCTGAATTGTCTTTTTAAGAGCCTATACCTCCGCGATTCGCTGGGATTGGATCGGGAATATGCATCCACCCTCAACATCATCGGTAAAGTTTACGAACTGGAAGGCAACCTGCAACGCGCCAATGAGTTGTATATCGAGAGTTTGCAGATAAGTGAGGCCTATGATGACAAAATTCAAATATCTGCCGGTTTGCGATTTATTGGCGAAAATCTGCTGCTAAGCCGCAATTTTGCAAGCGCTGAAGCCTACGCCAGGAAGAGCCTGGAAATTGCACAAGGAGCCAGTTTACGGCTACACACCTCAGAAAACTATAAGCTGTTGACGCTTATTTTTGCTGCGGACAATCAGATGGACAGCGCCAAAGAATACATCGACCGGTATGCAGAGCTGAAGATGCAACTGAAAATGGATTTTGATGAGGAGGAAGAAATAGTTTTGGTGGAAGAGAGCACAGATGCTGCTAATGATTCTGCGGGACTTATCAGAAACACGCCATCCAACGGGATGACATGGCTTTTCTCGTTGATCATTATCACCGGTCTTGTTGTTTTCATCTTTGTGCTTCTGGCCTTTTTGACGTGCCGCCGGCAACAACGGAAGAAATTTTATAGAAAAATCAATTAAACGAAGATATCCCGAAGACAAACCAAAACATTTTAACAATTGAAATCAATCATCTTCAACCTGCTGCGACAGTTGCTTTTCTGGCTTCTGTTTTTTGCCCTCTCGCGGGCATTGTTTATCGTTTACCACTTTCAATTTATCCGCATCGAAAATGTGACGATTGCTGAGTTGTTTTCGGTATTTTATCATGCCCTACCTCTCGATCTGGCCACAGCCTGCTACTTTCTTATCATCCCTTTTCTGCTCCTGGCAGTTCAATCCCTTTGGAGGGCAGGGTTCCTCAATGTTGTGAATAAGGTCTACACTTTTGTGCTGATCGTTTTGTACGCCCTCATCACCGGTGGCGAAATTGGCCTTTACGGCGAATGGAAAAGTAAAATCAACGTGAAGGCGCTGCGCTATCTCGAAAATCCGTCAGAGGTGTATAACTCAGCCGACAGCACTACTTTTTTTACTTTAGTAATTATAACGCTGGTACTGGCCGGAGTTGGCATTTATAGTTATTATCGCTTTTTTTATAAAAACATTCATCATCCTGCTAGGCCGATTCAGGCCATCGTATTTGTGCTGATAACGCCAGCACTCTTGGTTTTGGGATTGCGGGGCGGATGGCAGGAAATCCCTATCAACCAGAGCAGCACCTATTTTTCACAAAAAAATATTCTCAACCTGACCGCCACCAACAATGCCTTCAACCTCTACATTAGTATCTTCGAAAATGCCAAAAGCATCCGCAACAATCCGTTTACTTATTACGATCCGGCCACTGCAAAGCGCATCACACAGGAGTTGCTGACTGTCGAAAAAGATACCACCATCCGGGTGCTCAGCACCACGCGTCCTAATATTGTAATGCTGATCATGGAAAGCTGGTCGGCCGATCTGATAGAGACTCTGGGCGGGGAGGGCGGCATCACGCCATCGTTTGCAGCACTCGAAAAAGAGGGACTGCTATTTACAGAAATGCTTTCGAGCGGCTCACGATCAGAGCAGGGCATGGCGAGTATCTTTGGTGGATTTCCGGCGCATGCACTCACGGCTATCACCTTGCAGCCCGATAAGTTTATTCATTTGCCGGGGCTGGCGAAAATAATCAAAGAGCAAGGCTACCACACCTCGTTCAGCTTCGGCGGGCAACTGATTTATGGAAATATTAAAGGATATATTCTCAATAATGGCTTCGACCGGATACGAGAAGGCAGCGACTATCCCGACAACCTGATACGTGGAAAACTCGGCGTGCACGACGAATATACCATGCAGCAGCTTATCGCTGATTTGAAAACTGAAAAGGAACCCTTTTTTGCAGCGCTTTTTACTCTGAGTTCTCATTCGCCCTACGACCAGCCGATGGAAGATGTTTTCGACTGGGGCGATAATGAGCGTCGATATATCAACTCGGCTTACTATACGGATCGGAGCCTGGGGCTGTTTTTTGAAGCAGCTCGCCGGCAGCCGTGGTACGACAGCACCTTATTTATCATTGTCGCCGACCACAGCAAAAACAGTTACCGCAATCATCCTTACCACACCATCGCCTACCACAGCATTCCTATGCTTTGGACCGGTCCGGTAATCGACAGCGCCTACCGCGGCAAGCAATGGCTTCGCCCCGGTTCTCAAACCGATATTCCTGCTACTTTGCTTGCGCAGATGCAGTTGACGCACCAACAATTTACCTGGAGCCGTAACTTATTTAATCCTTACGAAAAAAAATACCGCTACTTCGGCTTCGATAACGGCTTGATTTGGGAAGAAGAAAAAGGCTCCTTTGCATTCGACGCCGACCTCAACGATTATCATTGGCAGCAGCCACCGATGGCACCCGACGACTCGGTGATTATCCGCGGTAAATCCTACCTGCAGACACTGTTTCAGGAATATCTTGATTATTGATTTTAATAAGGAAAATAAAGAAAACCACAGAGCCAACAGGACACAAAAAAAAAGAAGAAAAAAGGAAGAATAAATAACCCCTGTGCCTTAGGGGCTCTGTGGTGAAATATGTTTTATTTTCCTCTGTGCCTTCGTGGCTCTGTGGTGATGCAGTTTTCTTCCTCTGCGCCTCAGCGTCTCTGCGGTGAAGCTCAATTGGAAGAAACAGCAGCTTAAAGATATTTGGCTTGCAAGAGATAATTTTTCACATAGTCATCCACACCGGCTTCGAGTGAGGTAAAGGTGCGGCTATACCCATAATCCCGCACCTTGTTCATGTCGGCCTGGGTGTAATATTGGTATTTGTCACGGATGTCTTCGGGTGTATCAATAAATTCTATCACCGGCTTGCGACCCATAGCGGCAAAGGTGGCGTTGGTAAGATCGAGAAAAGTGCGGGCCGTGCCGGTGCCCAGATTGTATAATCCGGGTTGCCGCTGATGTGCAGCAAAAAACAGCAACGTTTCCACCACATCTTTCACATACACAAAGTCGCGCATTTGTCCACCATCGCTAAAGTCGGGATGATGCGACCGGAAGAGCTTCATCTTACCGGTTTTTTCTATCTGATAAAAAGCATGCATAATCACAGAAGCCATGCGTCCTTTGTGGTATTCGTTGGGGCCATAGACATTAAAAAATTTAAAACCAGCCCAAAAAGGAGGAGTCTGCTTTTGGTTCAACGCCCATTTGTCCAATTCATTTTTGGAAACACCGTAAGGATTTAGCGGCTTTAGTTGAGGAACAATGTCGTGGCTATCCGTGTAGCCATGCTCGCCCATTCCGTAGGTAGCTGCCGAAGAAGCGTAAAGCAACGGAATTTGATAACGCGCACAAGCCTCCCACATTTTTTTGCTGTAGTTAAGATTGAGCCTGTCGAAGACGGACATATCAAATTCGGCGGTGTCGGTGCGGGCGCCAATATGAAAGATGGTTTCGACCTCTTTGTGGTTTTTGTCGAGCCAGTCGAAGAACACATCACGATGCACCTGCTCCGCAAACTTCTTTTTGCTTAGATTTTTTAGCTTTTGTTCGTTTCCAAAATCATCCACCAGCAACAGGTCGTGGCGCCCGATGTTATTCAGTTTTGATGTCAATGCACTGCCGATAAACCCGGCAGCGCCCGTTATTACTATCATATCGAAGTATTTTTCAATTACAATTAAGTTGAACAGGATTTCAATAAAATCCAAAATACATTTATTCGGCTTCTTCCAAAAACCTTCGCGCCAGCGGCATCGACAAGCGGCTAATGGTGTCCATCCTTTCGGGATGCCACTGCACGCCCAGCAAAAATGGCTTGCCATCCGGCTTCTTCCAACCTACAGCTTCAATAACTCCATCATTGGATACAGCCAAAACTTTCAGATCGTCAGCCGTACGCTTCACAGCCTGGTGATGGTTGCTGGTGACGCTGTCGCCGCTTTTTGCACCCATGCCCGTAAGCATATTATCCGGCAGAATCATCACCCGATGATAGCATTTCTGCCAGTCGATGCAACGATGATAAACAGCCGTTTGGATTTCAGTCGGAATATCCACCACCAACGAGCCGCCCAATGCCACATTGAGAATTTGCTGTCCGCGGCAAACTCCCAGGATTGGCAATTTACGCTGCAGCGCCTGCTCTATCAGCAAAAACTCGAGTGAATCCCGATAATGGTTAAATCCATCGCAGCGAACAGTATCTTCGGTTTGGTTGTAATAGCCGGGATAAACATCCTCGCCACCGGTAAGCAGCAACCCCGTGCAGTCGTCGAAGATGATGCCTGCGGAATCCCATGGATATTGGTTCATCACCTCATAGCGCACCTGCGGATCGGCATAACGAAGCCATTGCAAATAGCTGTTACCGGCAGTATCGCCACCGATGTACGAAATAGCAATCAGACGCGGCTTAGGAGCCGGTTCCGTTTGACAAGCTGAAAATATCAGCACAAACAACATCAAAGCTGCCAGGCTGTAGAGTTTTAAAACAGATGTTTTCATCAGCAAAATTTATTATGCTGCAAATGTCGGCAAAAATCTTTTGTCATTTCAGAGATAGCCCTCGGCATGGAAATCGCGCGTGAGCAAAACATAATCTTCTGTGTATTTACCATCCGACTTCCTCACGGTAAGATGTTGGATAATAATTTTATCGGCAGGCTGCTTCGCCAGCAACAAGATTCGTCGTGAGGGCACGCGCTCCGGAGTTGGCAACACAAAAAGCTGCTGCTGCAGATACAGACCGTTAGCCTCGGCGCCAGCACAAAAATCGACTGCTTCGGCTATGGGCAATATCACCGCCAGCCTTCCTTCCGTAGCAAGCAACAATAAGCTGCTGCCGATGAAATCTTCTATCGAAAGATTCACGTTGTGTTTGGCCATCTTCAACCGCTCATCGGCAGGCAAAAGACTGTTGCGAAAAAACGGAGGATTGCTCACGATGAGATCGTAAAGCTGAGATTGTTGCAAAGCAAATTTTTGAAAAGCAATACAATGTGCCTTGAGGCGATTGCCCCACGGAGAGTTGCGAAAGTTTTCGGCAGCTTCCTGCACGGAAGCCTGGTGGATGTCGATGGCATCGATGAAAGCCCGCGAGCGCTGCGCCAGCATCAAAGCGATGATGCCACTGCCGGTGCCCACGTCGAGCACGCGCCGCTCCTGCCCTACAAGCGGCAGCCAGGAGCCCAGCAACATGGCGTCGGTACCGGCTTTCATGGTGCTTTGGTGGTGGCTTAACGTAAACTGTCTAAAACGGAAAGGTTCTGGTGCAGCTTTCATTGCATGCAGTTGGATTATTTATTAAGGTCAATCAACCCTTCGGGCAGATCGAGGTAAAGGATTTTCTTTCGTTTGTTGATCTTCACAATAAATTCATCGACAAACGGAATCAATATTTCATCTCCGCTATGGTCTACCTGCAGCAGCGCCTGCTCCGTCGATTCTATCAGATCGGTGATTTGCCCCAGCTCCCCTGCAGTTTTATCAACGACAGTATAATTGGTGAGCTGATGATGATAAAGCTGATTGGGTTGAGTGGCAGGCAAATCCTCCTCGGCGATGTAAACTTTGTATCCGGTGAGCTGCTGCGCCAGCTCGGGCGTGTCATAATCCTGCAGCCACAACCGCAACTGTCCGGAACCGGAACCCGATTGCTGATCGACAAAAAAAGGAACCAATCCACCGTCAATCTCCAGAAAGAGTGTTTTGATGTCTACAAATCTTTCGGCAGGATGCTGCCCGGTGCTGATGGTGAGCTGTCCGGTTTTGCGGTTGGCTTTGGTAATGGGACCTAGTAAAACGCAGGTTTCTTTCGTCATGCTTTTCTAAAATTATGATAATTATTTGGGGGAGGTATTCTTTACAAACTAAACAAATAAAAAACCGGAGCAGCAGCCGTTATTACTATCGGTCTTACCACTCCGGCTTATGATGATCCTAAAGAGGAGAAGCGCTAGCTTATTTCTCTGTCGACTCCTGCTCTGGTTCTTTTTGTTCGGTAGGTTCTTCAGGTGCAGCTTCTTTTGCAGGTTCTGCGGCTTCTTTTGTAGCTGGAGCTTCTTTCGCAGGTTCTGCTACTTCTTTGGCAGATGGAACTTCCTTGGCAGCCGGAACATCCTTAGCAGTGGGAACCTCCTTGGCTCTGGCTTCCTCTTTGGCTTTTTCAGCATCCTTGGCTTTGGCTTCCTCTTTAGCTTTGGCTTCCTCGTGGCGCGCGCGCGCTTCAGCCGCTTGTTTTTCTATTTCAGCAGCTCTGCGGCGAGCAATCTCCTCCATACGCTCTTCGTTGATCTTGATTTCAACGTCGGTGCGTTCTTTGGCTACGGAACGATCTTTATTTTGTATCTCGCTCTGTGCTCTTTCGATCTTGGCCTGTTTGGCTTCGTCCCATTCCTGGAATTTCAGATCGGCTTGTTGCTGGGTTAAAGCGCCTTTTTTGACGCCCTTTTGCAGGTGATTTTTATACATCACACCTTTGTAGGAAAGCAATGTACGAACGGTGTCGGTTGGTAATGCGCCGACCTGAATCCAGTGTATGGCTCTGTCGAAATCAATGTTGATTTCTGCAGGTCTCGACACCGGATTGTAGGTGCCAATTTTCTCGATAAATCTGCCGTCGCGTGGTGCCCGACCATCCGCAATTACGATATGATAAAAAGGTTGCCCTTTTTTACCATGCCTTTGTAATCTAATTCTTGTTGGCATAAAATGATAATTTGTTTAAAAATTTGTATTAAAAAAGTGGCGGCAAAGGTCTGATTAATTTCTTGAACAACAAAATGTTATTTGCTTTTTCCGCAAAGGGCATGGCGCAAGGCGCAAAGAGCTTGGCGCAGAGAGCTTGGCGCGGAGAGCTTGGCGCAAGACACCGGAAGCCGGGTTCGCAGCCCTAAAAGGGATGCAACCCTTATTTGTTAAAACAATGATAGGATAGAAGATTAAAAAAGCTCCATTCATCAATCGATTAGCTGCCACGGATAGATTTTGTAATACAATGACAAGACGGTGACTGTAGGCTTTCTTCGAGGCAGGGATTGGAGCGACACCCTGTCGCTGCAGCAGCTGATGTTTTTTGTTGGCGGGCGGAGGCTGACGCAGGAAGCCCACGTACCACCTACAAAAACACAGCCGCTGCAAGACGGGTATAGCGGAAAGCCCGCCCGGCCTCCCTAATAAAAACTGAAATTAGAAATTAGAAAACAACTTTCGGAATGATGATTTTACCCAAAAGGCGAAATAAACCAGCTTGCTTCTAAATTATGATCCAACGCTTTTGGTAGCTAAATTTTGATGAGATTTGCAGGATTAAAAATTACTATTATTATATCAAAACCAACAGCTATGCAAGGAAGAACTTTTGTAGAAAAGATTTTTGATGCTCCCGCCGGGAGTATCGTTTTCAAAAAACCTGACCTCATCCTCACCCACGACAATACCGCCAGCATCGATGCTACGTTCAAAAAGATGAACGGCCAGCGTGTTGCCGATCCCGACCAATTGCTCATCGTGCTCGACCACAATGCACCGCCCACCAGCAGCAAGCTGGCCAACCAATACCAGCAGGTGCGCGACATTGTGAAAGAGCAGGGCATCAGCAAGTTTTATGATATCGGCCGTGGCATTTGCCATCAGATCATGTCGTATCATGCCCGTCCGGGAATGGTGGTGGTAGGCAGCGACAGCCACACCTGCACTGCCGGAGCTTTCAACGCTTTTGCTGCCGGCATCGACCGCACCGAATCGGCAGGACTTTGGCGCCAGGGCGAAACCTGGTTCCGTGTTCCGGAAACACTCAAGATCACGCTCAACGGGAAACTGCCCGCAGGCGTATTTGCCAAAGACCTCTCACTCTGGATCATCGGCATGATTGGCAGCAGCGGCGCCGACTATATGTCGATAGAATACCACGGCGACGGCGTGAAAACGCTTTCGGTGTCGCAACGCATGACCATCGCCAACCTGGCTTCGGAGATGGGTGCTAAAAACGCCGTTTTCCCCTGCGATGAAGTTTTGAATAAATTTCTTGGTGAAGAAACAAAAGGTGTATGGGCTGATGCCAATGCGCGCTACGCTCAGGAAATTGAAATAGACATGAACAAACTTTTCCCGGTGGTAGCAGCGCCCCATCATGTGGACAATGTGAAAGCGCTCTCGGAAGTACAAGGCACACGCATCGACCAGGCGCTGGTAGGCACGTGCACCAACGGCCGGATGGAAGACCTGAGGGAAGCCGCCGCCGTGCTCAAAGGCAAACAATTGCCCGTCACCGTACAAATGTTGGTGATTCCTGCTTCCCGCGAAATCTATCTGGAAGCGCTCAAAGAAGGTGTCATTGAAATACTCATCGAAGCCGGCGCTCAGGTGCTTTCGACTTCGTGTGGCCCGTGTCTGGGCACAGGCCAGGGAATTCCCGCCGACGGTTACAATGTAATTTCTACCGCCAACCGCAACTTCAAAGGGCGCATGGGCAACAAAGAATCCAGCATTTATCTGGCTTCGCCGGCAGCCGTGGCCTGGTCGGCACTCAAAGGTGAGATCACCGACCCGCGCGGCATCCGTGCCAACGATGTGTTTCCCTACCAGCGCGAGCAAAGCGCTACCGTGGAAGTTGCCGCCACCGATGACCGCTACACCGACAGCATCTGGAACTACGCCGACGTGGACAACCTCAACACCGACCAGATGTTTGCCGGAAACCTGACCTACACCGTGCTTTCGTCGGAAGCAGAAAAGATACTTCCTTATCTTTTTAAAGGTTTCGACGATAGCTTTTCGGAACGCGCGCAGCAAAACGACATCATCATCGCCGGCGCCAACTTTGGCTGCGGGAGCTCCCGTGAGCATCCAGCAGTAGGATTGGCACACATCGGCATCAAAGCAGTGATTTGTAAATCGGTAAACCGGATATTCTATCGCTCGGCAGTAAACCAGGGATTGCCCATCATCATTCTGCCCGAGGCTGTGGATGCTTATCATCAGGGCGACGAAACTAAAATTGATTTCGAAAAAGGAACCGTTACCATCGCTGGTAAAGAATTCCATTTTGCCCCCCTACCCGACAAGCTGATGAAGATATTCGATGCTAAGGGTTTGGTGAACTATATCAAGGAAACTGTTTGATTTTTAAGTTTCAAACAAAACATACATAGGCGGATAGGTTCAGCCTAGGCTGGTTTCGACATCGCTCAACCACAGCCTAAGCTGAATCTATTTTTGCAGGCTGAGCCTCGTCCAAACCCTAAGCCTCGTCCAAACTCAGAGTCAAATAATTGCGGAATACCTGGACGGCTGGTCATTTTAATACATACCATTTTATTTCCAAAGCCACAGGTAATTTACTTCCGAAAACGCGCGCAAAACAATTGAAATAAAAAACTGTTATCCCACAGTCAACAACAGCTTTTTTTATAAAAATAAATGAAGAAATCCTTCAAGATACTGGGCATCATCATCGCAATAGTGGTTGCCTACCTCATAGTTTTACAGCTTTACCCCAAAAATGCAGGACGTTTTCCGTTTCTGGTTGTCTTGTTTTTTGGCGACTATTATTTGTGGCGCTCCATCCGCGAATGGATGCAACGCAAAGGCGAAGCACTGCGGTATTTTCTTACAATGCTTTACTGGGTTCCTTTTGCAATGATCGTCGGCGCTACCCTTGCTCTCCTGGCTTTTCCTAATTTGACATGGAACCGCCCCACCGAGATTTATTTCTATGGGTTCATCTTCGTTGCGTACGTTTCTAAATTCATTCCCATCCTGTTTTTGCTTTTGGCTGATGTTATCCGCGGTCTGCGCTATTTGCTCTTTAAGACACGCGCAGTACGTCGGGAAAGCACGCCCGACGGGGAAACCAAGCGTATAACAAGAAGCGAGTTCCTGAAAACCACCGGACTCATTGGCGGTGGGTTGCTTTTCAGCGGATTGATGGCAGGCATGGTAAAATGGGCTTTTGATTTCAAAATACATCGCCATCAGGTGCTTTTGCCAAATTTGCCCATTTCCTTCGACAGGCTTCGCATCATTCAGATTTCGGATATCCATCTGGGTAGTTGGGCCAGTAAGCAGGCATTGCGCGAAGCCATCCATCGCATCAACGAGCTGGAGCCGGACCTTATATTTTTCACCGGCGACCTGGTAAACAATAAAACCGATGAAACCGCTCCTTTTGAAGATATTCTGGGCGAGTTGAAAGCTGCATCAGGCATCTATGCCACCCTGGGCAACCACGACTACGGTGACTATGTGCGCTGGCCGAGCAAAGCTGCCAAGCAAGAAAATATGCAGCAGCTCTATGATCTTTATAAAAGATTGGGATGGGAATTGCTCAACAACGAAAACCGGATTTACGACAACGGCGATGGTAAGCTGGCGGTGATCGGCGTAGAAAACTGGGGCGACTTCGGAAGCTTTCCCAAACATGGCGACCTCGACAAAGCCATCGTCGGCGCCGAAGATGCCCGTGTGAAGCTGTTGCTTTCGCACGACCCTTCACACTGGGACAAAGTGGTGACAGAGCGTTTCCGCGACATCGACATCACCTTTGCCGGCCACACCCACGGCTTCCAGTTTGGCATCGAAATAAAAAATATAAAATGGAGTCCGGCACAGTACGTCTATAAACACTGGGCTGGCATGTACGAGCGTTTTTCGCCTGAATCGCAACTGCAGCGCCTCTACGTAAATCGCGGCCTGGGCAACATCGGCTATCCCGGCCGGGTGGGCATCCTCCCCGAAATTACACTGATGGAGCTGGTGAAGGGGTAGGAATCGAGAAGCCTAGTTTTAATAAAATTCAGAAAAACACCTCCCCCTCAAAAATACCCAGCCGGCACAAAATCGGATTATCCGCTCTGCCGCTCCTTGAGTTGATAAAATACGCCCCGCTGCTGCTCTATGGTTTCGATTTTATTGTCGGCGTCGAGCACATCCAGATATTTATTCACTTCGTTGATGTGCATGCCCAGGATGCTCGTCAGATCGTGGACTGTACATGGCCTACGGGCAATGGTTTCGAGTATGGCGGCTTCGGCATCTTTTCGATACGACTGCACTTCGGTTCGTTGCTTGGCTGCGGCAATGATTTCGACATTCGGGAGCTGCCAGAAGTCAACCACACGCTGCAACTCTTCGCGGGTAGCTCCCCGTAATCCGGTGATGGTGCCGGGGCGGTCGAGCGTGTTGATTTGTATGGAGTCGGGCTTGATTTTCAAAATGGCATTTTTGATCCCGGTAAGTTCCGGCTCATCATCATTGTAGCCGGGCAGGATGAATATCTCCAACCAAATCTTCCCTTTAAATTCCTTTCTGAATTCAACCAATCCGTCGATGTATTTTTCGACGCTGAGATTTTCGTGGGGTCGGTTTATTTTTCTAAAAGCCTCGTCGGTGGCAGCATCGAGTGAGGGGAGCACAACATCAGCACCTACAATTGCATCGCGAACGTTTTTATCATAAAACAGCGTGGCATTGGTCAAAACCGCCACCGGGATTGCAGGCTTGTTTTCTTTTATAAACTGCAGGATTTCGCCAATATGAATATTCAACGTGGGCTCACCCGACCCCGAGAAGGTGATAAAATCAGGATCAGGATTGTTGTTGAAATAATCCGTCAGCTCCTCTTTTATCCTGGCCATTTTGAGGTATTCCTTTCGGTCGATGGTGAGCTTGGTGGTTTTGCCCACTTCGCAATAGACGCAATCGAGCGTGCACACTTTGCGGGGAACCAGATCGACGCCAAGCGAAATTCCAAGCCTGCGCGATGGCACAGGGCCAAATAGATATTTGTACATGAAAGGTGGTTTTCTTTTAGTTTAACTAGGGAACTCAATCAATAAATCTCAAAATCAAAAACTCAATAACCAGGTTTCGAAAAGCTGGCTTCGACTTGGTTCGGCTCCGCTCACCAACCGACGCTCAGCCACCACAACCAGCGGCAATACTAAAGAAACGAAATGAATCGCTATCCTTAACTTTGGATTGTGGCTTTTGGGATTTATTTGTCAATTGATATTTGTGTTTTGTAATTTGAACACTAATTGTATTGTATCCTCAGCTCCTCATTGGTTAGCGTAGGTTTTATCAGCTCCTGCCACATATCTCCACGCCAGGTTTCGAGGTTTTGATGGGTGTCGTAATATTTCTGGGGGATTGGATGCGTACCCACCACCACTTTTATTTTGTACTTCTCTTCGATAAACCTTTTGAAATAATTGACCGAACGACACGGCGGATAGCCGACCACCATTCCGGTGGCAAGATGAATTACTTCAGCGCCGTTTTTGATCATTTCGGCAGCGGCGTATTCGATGTTTCCACCGGGGCAGCCGCCACAACTGGTGTATCCTACAACTTCAAGCTCTTCGGCAGGATCGTAAATATCAAAAGCTCCTTCACGGTTTTTCACGGCTTTAAAGCATTTTCCACCAGCACAGCTCTTGTATCTGTTGCAAATAATGATTCCTATTTTCATCTGTCTGTTTTTTTATGAATGAAGGTGTAAAGGTAGAAAATATTCTCGCGCAAACTTTCTTTCATTTTTTGACATGATTTTTCAAAATTGATGATGCCGCCCGGTTGGTGCTTTTACCGATTTCGCAACCAATATCATAGCGCTTTGCGCCATGCTAATGATCCCCCCCCATGGGGGCTATGATGCCATTTTTTTCAAACAAGGGGGTCAAAAAGGACTGATGTCGTTTTTTATAAATAATCCTCAAAATAAAGATAGAACCATCGCTTCATTTGCAGGGCTGTGAACGCCAATCGGTAGACATCGAATTTTTAAAATATTGATGCTAATCCAAAATAAATTATCCCGGGCAAACAAAAAGGAGCTACCCACAGGCAGTCCTTTTTTTTAATAAATATAACATGACTTTTTACCCAATTGAAATGGTTTTTTTTTGGGTTTTTGTTTTGGGGTTTACTCTTCTTATGCCGATTTATTCAAAAGGCAAAACTCCGGAAAACAAAAAAGCGACCCTCGCAGGTCGCTTTTTTTAATATTCAAAAACCATCTCGCAACGCGTCTGGTTGCGACAGGATGATATTAGCGGGCGTATTTGAAATCTTTGCCAGGATAATAAGCTGCGCTGCCCAGTCCTTCTTCTATGCGCATGAGCTGGTTGTATTTTGCAACGCGGTCGGTACGGCTTGCTGAACCGGTTTTTATCTGCCCGGTGTTGAGAGCAACGGCCAGGTCAGCAATAGTGGTATCTTCGGTTTCGCCCGAACGGTGGCTCACTACGGCAGTGTAGCTATTGCGATAAGCAAGATTAACGGCTTCGATGGTTTCGGTAAGTGTACCGATCTGGTTAACCTTTATCAGGATCGAGTTGGCGGTCTTTTTATCGATACCTTCCTGCAGGCGTTTGGTACTAGTAACAAAAATGTCGTCGCCCACGAGCTGAATTTTGCTACCCATGCGCTGATTCATCAGATGCCAGCCATCCCAGTCGTCTTCGTCCATTCCGTCTTCGATAGAGATAATAGGATAGCGTGTAATCCAGTCGTTCCAGAAATCGACCATTTGTGCTGGTGTGAGCTTTTCACCGGTTGATTTCTTCAGATGGTATTTGTTCTCGTCCTTCAGGAAATATTCGCTTGCAGCGGGGTCGAGCGCCATGTAGATATCTTCGCCTGGTCTGTAACCGGCTTTCTCGATAGCTTGCAGGATAAGCGTCACAGCCTCTTCGTTGGACTTAAGGTTGGGAGCAAATCCGCCTTCGTCGCCAACGTTGGTAGAATAACCACTTTTTTTAAGCACGGCTTTAAGCTGATGAAATACTTCGGCGCCCATGCGGATAGCTTCGGTAAAAGTAGGTGCATTGACAGGCATGATCATAAACTCCTGAAAGTCGATGCTGTTGTCGGCATGTGATCCGCCGTTCATGATGTTCATCATGGGGATGGGAAGTGTGTTGGCACCAACGCCACCAATGTAGCGATAGAGCTGCTGACCAGTTTCGATGGCAGCGGCTTTGGCACAAGCCAGAGACACGCCAAGAATAGCATTAGCACCCAGGTTTCCTTTGTTGGGTGTTCCGTCGAGTCCGATCATCTTGCGATCGATCTCTACCTGATCGAGCACGTATTCACCGATGAGTTCATCACTGATGATATTATTGACGTTGTGAACGGCTTTTAAAACACTTTTTCCAAGATAGTTATCTTTTTCGCCGTCGCGTAATTCCACAGCTTCGTGCACTCCGGTGGAGGCACCTGAAGGCACGGCAGCACGACCTACCACGCCATTATCTGTTAATACTTCTACTTCCACAGTGGGATTGCCACGCGAGTCGAGAATTTGTCGTGCGTGGATATTTGCAATTGTACTCATAAAAATTATTTTTGATGATTTATACTACATAAAAAAGGATAAAGCAACGACATCGCCTTATCCTTTTATAATTTTTAACCTTCAAAAGGTTACTCTTTTTTGGTGCTTTCGTCGTCGTTTTCAGGTTCCTGTTCGGTTTCAGCCTGCTGCTGATCAGTTTGCTCAGCAACATCTTCAACTTCCTCAGGTTGCTGATCGGCAGGAGTGGATTCTGTTTCTTCCATTTCTTTTTCTTCCTCTTCAGCTTCAGCGACAACTACAGGCGTCTCTTCTTCTTTAGCCGGAGCAACAGCTACAGGCTTTTCTTCTTCAGCTTTGGCCTGTGGTTTGTTTTTCTCTTCGGTTTTGGCTTTGGGAACTGCGACAGGAGCTACTGTATCGGCACCACTTTTTTTGCGGCGGCGACGACGACCTGTTGATTTCTCTTCGACTTTTCCACCTCCGAGCAGGTTCTCGTTGTAATCTACCAGTTCCATCATGCACATTTCGGCGTTGTCACCTTCACGGGTGCCAAGTCTTATGATGCGGGTGTATCCGCCGGGACGGTCGGCAACTTTAACAGATACTTCGCGGAAAAGCTCTGTCACAGCTTCTTTGCTTTGCAGATGACTGAATACCATCCGGCGCGAGTGCGTAGTGTCGGTCTTGGAGCGCGTTATCAATGGTTCGACATAAATCCGCAATGCTTTGGCTTTGGCCACGGTGGTGGTGATTCGCTTGTGCAAAATGAGCGAGGTGGCCATGTTGGACAACATCGCGCGGCGGTGGGAACTGGTTCTGCTTAAATGATTAAATTTCTTACGGTGTCTCATCTTACAATTATTCCTTGTCTAATTTATACTTCGAAGTATTCATTCCAAACTCCAGATTTTTGGATTTCACCAGCTCTTCGAGTTCAGTAAGTGATTTCTTACCAAAGTTGCGAAACTTCAGCAGATCGTTTTTGTTGAAAACCACCAGGTCGCCAAGTGTTTCTACATCAGCAGCCTTCAAGCAGTTGAGTGCGCGCACCGAGAGATCCAGATCGAGCAGCTTGGTCTTGAGCAACTGCCGGACGTGAAGTGAGTTCTCGTCAAATTCTTCGCTAACATTTTTCTCCTCGGTCTCCAGTGCTATTTTTTCGTCGGAGAAGAGCATGAAATGATAGATAAGAATGCGGGCTGCCTCTTTGAGTGCATCTTTGGGATGGATAGATCCATCGGTAAGAATCTCGATAATGAGTTTTTCGTAGTCGGTTTTTTGTTCTACCCTGAAGTCCTCCACATCGAAATTGACGTTGCGGATAGGCGTATGAATGGAATCCATAGCGATAGTGCCTATGAGTGCATTCATATCCTTATTTTCTTCGGCAGGCACATAACCACGCCCTTTATTGATGCTGAGTTCCAGCGACAGCTTAACATTAGGATCCATCGTACAGATCACTATTTCGGGATTGAGCACCTGAAACACCGACAAGTATTTATTGATGTCGCCGGCTTTAAACTCTTCCTGTCCTGAGATAACGATGTGTACTTTTTCGGCGTTGGTATCGTCGACGAGTTTCTTAAAACGAATTTGTTTCAAGTTAAGAATCATCTCGCTTACATCTTCCACCACGCCTTTGATGGTAGAGAACTCCTGCTCCACCCCCTCAATACGGACGTTGGTTATGGCAAAACCCTCGAGCGAAGACAAAAGAATGCGGCGCAGTGTGTTACCAATGGTAATGCCAAAACCGGGTTCAAGGGGGCGAAACTCAAAAGATCCACGGTAGTCATCCGATTCGATCATGATCACTTTTTCGGGCTTCTGAAATGCTAATATTGCCATGATATAAACCTTTGGTTTTTTGTTTTAAATAAAAAAATAAAAAATCTATTACGCTTACTTAGAATAGAGCTCTACGATGAGTTGCTCGTTGATATTCTCAGGAATATCACTTCTTTCGGGATAGTTCAACAATTTCCCGGAAAGTTTCTCTTCGTCCCACTCCAGCCAGGGGTAAGGATTGGTGCGCGAAGACAATGCTTCGCTGATAACCTCGAGTGATTTGCTACGCTCGCGGATGCCTACAATGTCGCCGGGTCGTACAGCAAACGAAGGAATATTCACAACTTCGTTATTGACCACGATGTGTTTGTGACCAATGAGCTGACGGGCTGCTGCACGGGTAGGAGCTATTCCAAAGCGGTATACCAGGTTGTCGAGGCGTGTTTCGATGAACTGCAACAAGACTTCGCCGGTAACGCTACGTTTTTGCGCAGCTTTCGTAAAGGTATTTCTAAACTGCTTCTCCAGAATACCATAGGTGTATTTGGCCTTCTGTTTTTCAGCCAGCTGAAGCCCGTATTCCGACTCTTTCTTTCTACGCCTGGTTTGCCCATGCTGTCCGGGAGGATATTTTTTCTTCTCGAAGGATTTATCAGCACCGAAAAGTGGCTCGTTAAACTTACGCGAGATGCGCGTTTTTGGCCCAATGTATCTTGCCATTTTTATCTATAATTAAATTTCTAACAAACAAATATCTTAAACTCTTCTTCTTTTAGGCGGGCGGCAACCATTGTGAGGCAAAGGCGTAACGTCGTTAATCTCGGTTACTTCGATGCCAGCAGAGTGGAGGGTACGAATGGCCGATTCGCGACCGGAGCCGGGGCCTTTCACATACACTTTTACTTTGCGCAAGCCTGCATCGAAAGCTACTTTGGAGCAATCTTCGGCGGCAGTTTGTGCTGCATAAGGTGTGTTTTTCTTCGAACCTCTGAAACCCATTTTCCCTGATGACGACCAGGATATTACCTGCCCGACATTGTTGGTAAGGGTAACAATGATGTTGTTGAAAGAAGCGCTGATGTATGCTCTTCCGTATGGTTCAACTTTCACAACCCGTTTCTTGGTTGTTTTTCCTGTTTTAGCTGATTTTGCCATTTTCTATTTATTTCTTACTTAATTTTCGCAAAAACAATATCCCGAACAAGCATCAACCGGTTGGTGCTTTCTTTTTGTTAGCAACAGTTTTCTTGCGGCCTTTACGGGTACGTGCGTTATTTTTGGTTGATTGCCCACGCAGGGGTAATCCCAAACGATGGCGGATACCACGGTAAGTACCGATGTCCATGAGCCGTTTAATGTTCATCTGCACTTCAGAGCGCAGTGCACCTTCCACTTTGTACTCATCGGAAATCAGGCCGCGGATCTTGTTTTGTTCGTCATCGTTCCAGTCCTGAACCTTTTTGTCGAGGTCTACTTCGGCTCTTACCAGTATCTCGGTAGCCAGGCTACGGCCGATACCGTGGATGTAAGTTAGCGAAACGACACCGCGCTTGTTCTTTGGTATGTCAACACCTGCAATACGTGCCATAATGTTATCCTTGTTTTAATAAAATTAGTTACTATCCTTGTCTTTGCTTTAACTTAGGATTTTTTTTGTTAATGATGTAAAGCCTGCCTTTACGACGCACGATCTTACAATCTGCGGTTCTCTTTTTAATTGAAGCTCTTACTTTCATGACTAATTGTGTGTGTTACTTGTATCTGAATGTAATTCGTCCTTTTGTCAAATCATACGGCGACATAGCAATCTTCACGCGGTCGCCAGGCAGTATCTTGATGTAGTGCATGCGCATTTTACCAGAGATGTGAGCTGTGATTACGTGCCCATTCTCGAGTTCCACGCGAAACATGGCATTACCCAATGATTCTACTACTGTTCCGTCCTGCTCGATGATAGGTTGCTTGGCCATAAAATTTTTTATCGTATTCTATTTAATTAATTTTTAGTTTTCAATGCTTGTTCGATGTAGTCGAAAGTCGAAAGTATTTCGGCTTTGCCGCGTCGCACCACCACGTCGTGTTCGAAGTGTGCTGATGGTGTTCCATCGTGGGTGCGTATTGTCCACCCGTCGCGCTGCTGAAACACTTTTTTGCCGCCCAGGTTAATCATTGGCTCAATGGCTATCACCATTCCTTCGCGCAACTCTTTGCCTTTTCCGCGTCGGCCAAAATTGGGCACCTCGGGAGGCTCATGCAAATTCCGTCCTAAACCGTGACCAACCAAATCGCGAACAACGCCATAACCAAAACCTTCAACATAGGTTTGTATTGCATAGCCAATGTCGCCAACACGGTTTCCGGCAACCGCAGCCTCTATTCCCAGGTACAACGATTCGCGTGTACGCTGCAGCAAGAGCTGTATTTCTTCCGAAACTTCGCCTACCATAAAAGTGTAGGCAGAGTCGCCATGAAAACCATTGAGCACCGCTCCACAATCTACCGAGATGATGTCGCCATCGCGCAAAGCGTAATCGCCGGGGATTCCATGTACCACTTCGTCGTTGACGCTGGTACAAAGTGTGGCCGGAAATCCTCCATAGCCTTTGAAACCCGGCACGGCACCATGATCGCGAATAAACGTCTCGGCCACCGCGTCAAGCTCGCGCGTAGTAACACCAGCACGCACATGAAGCGCTACCTCAGCCAGTGTTTTTCCAACAAGTAATGAACTGATTCGTATTAATTCTATTTCTTCTTCTGTTTTAATCAAAGCCATTGTAGTATGCTTACGTCGGAGGAGTGCAAAATTACATCCCCAATGATGAGCGTCCTTTTATACGTCCTGATTTTGTCAAACCATCGTAGTGGCGCATCAACAGATGACTTTCTATCTGCGAAAGCGTATCCAAAACAACACCTACCAAAATGAGTAGCGAAGTGCCTCCATAAAACTGGGCAAACTGCTGATTAACCCCAATGAGACTTACAAACGCAGGCATGATGGCTACCAATCCCAAAAATAGTGAGCCGGGTAATGTAATGCGTGACATCACAGTGTCGATAAACTCGGCGGTACGTCTACCGGGTTTTACACCAGGGATGAAGCCTCCGTTCTTTTTCATATCATCAGCCATCTGATTTGGATTTACGGTGATAGCTGTATAAAAATAGGTGAAAAGAACGATCATCAGGAAAAAGACAAAGTTGTACCAAAATCCGTTCATGTTGGTAAATGCTGCCAGAACCCCTGACAAAGCCTCCGACTGAGCATAGTTGGCGAGGGTAAGCGGCAGAAACATAATTGCTTGTGCAAAAATGATGGGCATAACGCCTGCAGCATTCACCTTGAGAGGAATGTACTGACGCACGCCGCCGTACTGACGGTTGCCGACCATGCGCTTGGCATACTGCACAGGAATACGACGTGTACCCTGAATGAGTAGGATGGTAAGCAAAATGACGCCGACCAGAATAATAAGCTCGATGATAAATACTACCAAACCACCGCCTTGTTCTTCCATGCGCGAGATAAACTCACCAAAAAGTGCAAAGGGCAAGCGGGCGATAATACCAATCATAATGATCAATGAGATACCGTTGCCGATGCCCTGGTCGGTAATTTTCTCGCCAAGCCACATAACGAACATCGATCCGGCGGTAAGCATGATGATGGATGATATTCCAAAGAACGAGAAAATAGTGTGCGAAGTAATCGATGGATCGAACGGGTAGATGGCTTCGCCAGGCAACGAACTAACGATATTGGCGATGTAGGCAGGCGATTGGAAAATCAGGATGATCACCGTAAGATAACGAGTGATCTGGTTGATTTTTTTCCGACCGCTTTCACCTTCACGCTGCAACTTCTGGAAATAAGGAATTGCCATTCCAAGCAGCTGCACCACGATGGATGCCGAGATGTAGGGCATAATACCGAGTGCAAAGATGGAGGCGTTGGCAAAAGCTCCGCCGGAGAACATATTAAGCAGCCCCAGCAGCCCACTTGAAGTTTGCTGATGTAAAGCGCCCAACATGGACGGGTCAACACCAGGTAATACCACAAACGAACCAAATCGATAAAGCAGGATGATACCCAGAGTGAAACCTATTCTGTTTCTTAGGTCTTCAATCTTGAAGATGTTGCGTATGGTTTCGATTAATTTTTTCATCAAAAATTAGATTTTTGTAGCAACGCCACCTTTTTCTTCGATAGCCTGTATTGCTGATTTTGAAAATGCATGTGCGGTGACTTCTATTTTGGCTTCGAGCGTTCCACGACCCAAAATCTTTATCAGGTCGCGTTTTTGCGCTAAGCCATGAGTGATGAGCACATCGATATCAAAAACTGTAATATTGTTTTCGTCGGCCAACATCTGAAGTTTATCCACATTGATACCACGATATTCTACGCGGTTAATATTTTTGAAACCACCTTTGGGAACACGGCGGTACAATGGCATCTGTCCACCTTCAAAGCCGGCTTTTGATTTATAGCCTGATCTTGATTGGGCGCCTTTGTGGCCTCTTGTGGAGGTACCTCCTCTTCCGGAACCTTGTCCGCGGCCGATTCGTTTTCTGTTGCTAGTTGAACCTTCTGCCGGTTTTAAATTACTTAAATCCATTGTACGTGTATGGGTTAAGATTGTTTATAATTCTACGATTTCCAATAAATGCTTCACTTTGTTGATCATTCCCATGATCTGTGGAGTAGCGTCATGTTCAACGGTGCGATGCATTTTGTTTAGGCCCAGGGCCTGTAGTGTGCGTTTCTGATCGATCGGGCGGTTTATTCCGCTGCGTATCTGTTTGATTTTTATCTTACTCATTGCTGTAATAATTTTTCGGATTTAACCATTAAATACTTTATCGAGCGAAATGCCTCTCATCTGTGCTATGGTGTATGGGTCACGAATCAGGAGCAGTGCGTTGATGGTAGCTTTTACTACGCTGTGCGGGTTGGAAGAGCCTTTGCTCTTGGCCAGCACATCTCTGATGCCAACACTCTCGAATACGGCACGCATGGCACCACCAGCGATAACACCGGTACCAGGAGCAGCAGGCTTCATAAAGACTTCGGCTCCGCTGAATTTTCCGGTAACTTCGTGTGGAATTGTGCCATGGAGAATAGGAGCTTTGATCAGGTTTTTCTTGGCATCATCGATACCTTTGGCAATAGCCGAGGTAATCTCTTTTGCTTTTCCCAAACCATATCCTACTACACCATTTTCATTGCCCACCACTACGATAGCCGAGAAACTGAAGGTACGTCCACCTTTTGTAACTTTGGTTACACGCTGAATGCTGACAAGCTTATCTTTAAATTCGATCTCGCTCGATTTAACTCTTTGTACGTTTACGTTTGTCATAATAGCTTAAAATTTAAGACCACCTTTTCTTACTGCTTCGGCCAAAGCTTTAATGCGTCCGTGATAGAGATATCCGTTGCGATCGAACACGACGGTATCAATACCAGCATCCTGGGCTTTTTTGGCCATCAGATTACCCACTTTTTGCGCCTGCTCTATCTTGTTGGCTTTGCTTTCTTCGCCAGCAACATCTTTGCTTAGGGAAGAAGCAGCAGCAAGAGTGCGACCATTGATGTCGTCGATAAGCTGGGCATAAATTTCTTTATTGCTTCTGAATACCGACAGACGAGGACGTTCGGCAGTACCGGAAATGGTCTTTCTGATACGTTGTTTGATCCGAAACCTTCTGTGTTGTTTTTTACTTTTTATTGCCATTTCTCAATGGATTTTTATCTGATTTACAATAATATTGTGACTATTAACCTGCAGCAGCTTTACCAGCTTTGCGTTTGATTTCTTCGCCCACAAATTTGACACCTTTACCTTTGTAAGGCTCTGGCTTGCGCAGCGAACGTATTTTGGCAGCTATCTGACCAACGAGTTGTTTGTCAGAGGATGTCAATGTTATGGTAGGGTTTTTACCACGTTCGGTAAGAGTTTCAACCTTAATTTCGTCAGGCAACACAAGCACGAAATTGTGCGAGTATCCGAGAGCGAGTTCGAGCTGCTGTCCGTTAGCCTGTGCTTTGAAGCCCACGCCCACGAGTTCCTGCTTTATGGTGAAACCTTCAGTAACGCCTTGTACCATATTAGCCAGGAGCGCACGGTAGAGACCATGAAGGGCTTTGTGACGCTTTTGCTCGGTAGGACGCTGCAGAACGATGTTTCCGTCTTCAACACCGACGATAATGTCGGGATCTACTTTTTGATGTAGCGTGCCCAACTTACCGCTAACGGTAACCAGGTTGTTGTCGGTGATTTCCACCTTAACACCTTCGGGCAACGCAATGGGTGATTTTCCTATTCTTGACATGATAATGTTCTTTTTAGCTGATGTAACAAACTACTTCTCCGCCAACATTCTGTGTGCGGGCTTCTTTGTCGGTCATCAGGCCCTTGGAGGTGCTGATGACAGCAATGCCCAGGCCGTTGAGAACGCGCGGCAGCTCTTCGTGGCTGACGTAGCGGCGCAAACCAGGCGTACTGGCACGACGCAGCTCGGTGATAGCCGAAAGCTTGGTTACCGGATGATATTTCAAAGCTATCTTAATGATAGCCGGGAAAACATCGTCTACGAATTTGTAATTTAGGATGTATCCTTTTTCGTAGAGGATCTTGGTAAGTTCCTTCTTAAATTTTGATGCCGGAATCTCCACCACACGATGGTTGGCCATTATGCCGTTGCGAATTCGGGTGAGATAATCTGAAATAGGGTCAGTAACCATATCTTGCAGGATTGTTTATTATTCTTAATTCTTATTTTACCAACTAGCTTTTTTCACGCCGGGGATCAAACCTTTGAGTGCCATCTCGCGGAAGTTGATACGCGATACGCCAAACATCCTCATGTATCCTTTGGGGCGTCCGGTGAGTTGGCAACGATTGTGCAAACGCACAGGCGATGAATTTTTGGGCAGTTTTTGAAGGCCGATATAATCACCAGCTTCTTTGAGTGCCGCACGCTTTGCAGCGTATTTGTCAACGAGTTCTTTTCGTTTGACTTCTCTTGCTTTCATTGACTCTTTAGCCATAAACCACGTCAGTTTTTTGATTTTTAAATGGAATGCCAAATGCTTTGAGCAGCTCCAGTGCTTCTTTGTCGGTGGTGGCAGTGGTTACAAAAGTAATGTCCATGCCATTGATCTTGGTCACCTTGTCCATAACGATTTCCGGGAAGATGATCTGCTCGGTGATGCCCAGGGTATAGTTGCCACGGCCATCGAAGCCTTTGTCGTTCACACCGCGGAAGTCGCGGATACGAGGGATAGCTACCGAGATGAGTCTGTCCAGAAATTCATACATCTGATTCTGCCGCAGGGTAACGCGCACACCAATGGGCATGCCTTTACGCAGCTTAAAGTTGGAGATGTCTTTCTTGCTCTTGGTAGGCACAGCTTTCTGCCCGGTAATCATACTGATCTCGCTAATGCCCGAGTCGATAAGTTTCTTGTCGGCAATTGCGTCACCGATGCCCTGGTTGATAGCAATTTTTATCAAACGTGGCACCTGCATAGGGCTTTTATAGTCGAACTTCTTGTTAAGTTCGGGGTGTATTTCTTCGAAATACTTTTTCTTAAGTCTTGGAATGTAACTCATTATTTAATTACCTCCCCTGATTTTTTTGAATAGCGGACATTTTTACCTGTTTTTTCATCTGTTTTGCGACCTACGCGGGTAGGTTTTCCGGAGCCATCAATTACCTTAAGGTTGGAGATGTGGATAGGGGATTCTTTCTTCACGATACCACCTTGCGGATTCTGAGCATCAGGTTTTGCATGTTTTGTAACCATGTTCACCCCTTCTACGATGGCGGTTTTCTTTTTGTGATCCACCACCAGCACCTTGCCTTGCTGCCCCTTGGAGTCGCCGGTGATAATCATCACATTATCACCTTTTTTTATATGCAATTTATAGTTATCCATTGTTCTGAGTTTTATTAAAGTACCTCTGGTGCCAGAGAAACAATTTTCATGTACTGTTTTTCTCTAAGCTCACGTGCTACCGGCCCAAAGATACGGGTTCCAATCATTTCGCCAGTAGCGTTGAGTAGTACCACAGCATTGTCGTCGAAGCGGATGTAGCTTCCGTCGGTGCGGCGTGTTTCTTTTTTGGTGCGTACTACCACCGCTTTGGTTACCGTACCTTTTTTGATGTTTCCCGAGGGAATCGCATGCTTTACGGTACAAACGATGATGTCGCCGATGGTTGCATAGCGCTTGCGGGTACCCCCCAGCACACTGATGCAAAGCACCTCTTTGGCGCCGCTGTTATCAGCAACCAATAGTCTGGATTCTTTCTGTATCATGATTACTTAGCTCTTTCGATGATTTCCACTAATCTCCAACATTTATTTTTGCTCAATGGCTTGGTTTCCATGATGCGCACTCTGTCGCCGATTTTGCATTCGTTGTTCTCGTCGTGAGCCGAAAACCGGGTAGTTTTCTTAACGAACTTTTTGTACATGGGATGTTTTACCCTTCGCTCGACCTGCACCGTGATAGACTTGTCCATCTTGTCACTTGTAACCAGGCCTGTACGCTCTTTCCTTAACGGTCTTGTTATTTTGGCTTCCATTGTTATGCAATCTGATTATAATTTACCTTGAAGTTTTCTTTTGCGGATCTCTGTTTTGAGCCGTGCAATGGTGCGGCGATAGTCCACAATTTTATTCGGATTTTCCAGAGGACTTACCGCATGGTTAAGCTTGAGGCGCGTAAGTTGTTTTTCCTCCCCTTCGAGCCGTTCGATCAAATCGTCGTTAGCTAGTTCTATTATTACATTCTGTTTCATAGTTCCGAAATATTATTCTGAGTAATCTCTTCTTACAACAAACTTGGTAGTAACGGGCAGTTTTTGTGCTGCAAGCCGCAAAGCTTCTTTGGCTACTTCCATGGGCACCCCGTCGGCTTCGAAGAGCATGCGACCAGGTGTAACGCGTGCCACGAAATATTCGGGAGCACCTTTACCTTTGCCCATACGAACCTCAGCAGGTTTCTTGGTCACGGGTTTATCTGGAAATATCATGATCCAGATCTGTCCTTCACGTTTCATGTGACGTGTTACTGCCTGACGTGCAGCTTCTATCTGTCGTCCTGTTATCCAGGTCTCCTCTAACGATTTGATACCGAAGGAGCCGAAAGCAAGCTGGGTACCACGGTGGGCATTGCCTTTCATTTTGCCTTTCTGCTGCTTTCTGAATTTGGTTTTCCTTGGCTGTAACATTGTTTTATATAATTAAAAAAAATGAATACTCTTTGTGATTATTAGTCTCTACGCTGGCGTGGCGGACGAGGAGCACGGGGGCCACGAGGGCGTTTTCCGCCAGGGCCTTGCTGCTGCTTGCTGTCGCCGGGTGTAGTCATTGGAACCAGCTCAGGGTTGCCAAACACTTCACCTTTGCAAATCCAAACTTTTATACCAATACGTCCGTAGGTAGTGTGTGCTTCGGCATGAGCATAGTCGATGTCAGCGCGCAGAGTGTGCAATGGCGTACGGCCTTCTTTGTACATTTCGTTGCGAGCCATCTCCGCTCCACCAAGTCGGCCTGATATCAACACTTTGATACCTTCGGCACCAATGCGCATGGTACTGGCCACCGAGGTTTTTATGGCACGACGAAAAGAGATACGACCTTCAATCTGACGGGCAATTCCGTTGGCTACCAACACAGCATCAAGCTCGGGGCGCTTTATTTCGCTGATGTTGATCTGAATCTCTTTGCCTGTGAGTTTTTTGAGCTCCTCTTTCAACCGATCCACTTCCTGTCCGCCTTTTCCGATGATGATACCCGGCCGTGCGGTGTAAATGGTAACCGTGACAAGCTTAAGTGTACGCTCTATGTATATCTTTGAGATACCGGCTTTGGAGAGGCGGGCATTGAGGTATTTACGAATTTGATCGTCCTCCACCAGCTTGGCGCCAAAACTTTTGCCACCGTACCAGTTCGAATCCCATCCTTTGATGATTCCTAACCTAAGACCTATTGGATTAGTTTTCTGTCCCATTAATTATTTTGATATAAATTATTAATATCTATTTTATTCCTGCGTATCTGCCAATTGAACCTGACGGCTATCCACCACAACAGTAACGTGATTAGAGCGTTTGCGGATGCGGTGAGCTCTGCCTTGCGGGGCAGGGCGAATGCGCTTGAGCTGTCGTGCGCTGTCCACCATTACCGATTTAATGTACAGATTGCTGTCTTCCAATCTTACTCCCTCATTTTTCTCCTGCCAGTTGTTGATGGCTGAAACTATGAGTTTGTAGAGACGATCAGCAGCGTGATTAGGCTTGAACTTAAGCATATTCAAAGCCATTTCCACGCCTTGACCTCTTACCAGGTCCGCCATCAGCCGCATCTTACGTGGCGATGTAGGGCAATTGTTAAGCTTGGCGACATAAAGTGTCTTTTTAGCTTCTTTGCGTGCTTGCGCAGTGTTATGTTTTCGTGCTCCCATGATAGTTTATCTCCCTTTTTTATCTTTTCTTGCTACCGGCATGACCTCTGAACTGACGTGTAGGTGCAAATTCTCCTAACTTGTGACCTACCATATTTTCGGTTACATACACCGGAATGAATTTGTTTCCATTGTGCACAGCAACAGTAAGTCCGACAAAATCGGGTGAAATGATAGAGGCTCTCGACCAGGTTTTTATCACTGATTTTCTTTTGGCTGCCTGACTTTCAAGCACCTTTTTTTCGAGCTTGAAGTAAATGTATGGACCTTTTTTAAGCGAACGACTCATTGTATCAATAGTTTACTTGTTACTTGTTACTTCTTCCTTCTTTCGACAATGTACTTATTGGAGATTTTTTTCTTGCTGCGGGTTTTGAAACCTTTGGCGGGCATCCCATTACGTGATCTGGGCAAGCCACCTGAAGCGCGGCCTTCTCCACCACCCATTGGGTGATCTACCGGATTCATTACAACACCACGAGTACGGGGGCGACGACCCATCCAACGGGTACGACCAGCTTTACCTGATATCTCCAGGCTATGGTCGGTATTGCTCACCATGCCGATGGTAGCTTTGCAAGTCTGCAACAGCATACGAGTTTCGCCTGAAGGCAACTTTATGACGGCGAATTTTCCGTCGCGCGACATAAGCTGTGCATACGAACCTGCGCTGCGGGCCATTTTGGCTCCCTGGCCAGGACGCAACTCTATGTTGTGAATCACAGTACCAAAAGGAATTTCACTAAGGAAGAGTGTGTTGCCAACATCAGGTGATACACCTTTTCCCGACTCAATTTTCTGGCCTACTTTGATGCCATTGGGGGCAATGATGTAGCGTTTCTCGCCATCTTCGTATTTTACCAGCGCAATGCGTGCACTACGGTTGGGGTCGTATTCTACGGTTTGTATCTCTGCAGCCACGCCGTCTTTATCTCTTCTAAAATCGATGCGACGATACTTCTGCTTGTGACCACCGCCCAGATACCGCATGGTCATTTTTCCAGTGTTGTTCCTACCACCCGACCTTTTCTGGGGTTCCAGCAAACTCTTTTCTGGTTTATCGGTAGTGATCTCATCAAACGCACTAATAAGCTTAAAGCGCTGACTGGATGTCGTTGGTTTGTATTTTTTTAAAGCCATTTATCTTAAATATTGCTGTAAAAATCAATAGTTTCACCTTTGGCCAATGTAATGATGGCCTTCTTTGTTGCCCTGGTTCTTCCGCTAATGAGACCGGTTTTGGTATAACGCGATTTGAGTTTACCTGCATTGTTCATGGTGTTAACACTTTCGACCTCTACACCGTACAGGCTCTCAACAGCTTGCTTAATCTGAACTTTATTGGCTTCCTTGCGAACGATAAAGCCATACCGGTTGAGCTTTTCGCCCAGTTCAGTCATCTTTTCGGTAATGATCGGCTTAATAATAATATTCATTTTACCTTACTGTTTTTATTCTATCAGATAGAATTAGTTGTTAAACAATGCATAAATAGTGTCCAGCGAACTCTCAAGCATCAGAATCTGCTGTGCATGCAACAAGTCGTAAGTGTTGATGCTTGCTGAGTTTTGGTATTTCACATTTTTCAAATTGCGCGACGAGAGGTAAACATTTTCACGTGTCTCGGGGGTTAGCAACAGAACTTTTTTGCCTTCCAGCTCAAAGTTTTTCAGCAACTTGATAAAATCCTTTGTTCTGGGAGCATCAAAGTTGAAGTCTTCGAGGATGGTGATTTGGTTGTCACCAGCTTTGTAAGACAGTGCCGACTTGCGTGCCAGTTTTTTGAGTTTCTTGTTCAGTTTGAAACCATGCACGGCAGGTCTTGGGCCAAATACGCGACCACCACCTCTGAAGAGCGGGCTCTTGATAGAACCAGCGCGAGCAGTTCCTGTGCCTTTTTGCTTTTTCAGCTTGCGCGTACTTCCTGATATCTCGTTTCTTTCTTTACTCTTGTGCGTACCCTGGCGTTTGCGCGCCATGATCTGCTTCACATCGAGATAAATCGCATGGTCGTTGGGCTCGATACCAAAAATGGCATCGTCGAGAGCTACACTGCGATCGGTAACCTCTCCTGTAATTTTATAAACTTTTAGCTCCATCTTTCCACTATTACATATGATCCGTTGGCTCCTGGTACAGAACCTTTCACGAGAATGAGATTATTTTCTTTGTCGATTTTGATCACCTGCAGGTTGATCATCTTAGCGTGGGTGTTACCCATTTGGCCGGCCATACGCATACCTTTAAATACGCGTGAGGGCCACGATGAAGCACCTATCGAACCCGGGGCACGTAAACGATTGTGCTGACCGTGCGTTTGGCCACCCGAACCAGCAAATCCATGGCGTCGAACAACACCTTGAAAACCTTTACCTTTGGTAATTCCTGCTACGTCGATGTATTCGCCTTCGATAAAGATGCTGGCATCCAAGGTTTCACCAACTTTCTTCTGGTGTCCGGGCTCAAAACGCGTAAATTCTCTAACGATCTTCTTGGGCGAAACTCCTGCTTTGGCAAAATGCCCTTTGAGCGCCTTGGTGGTATGCTTATCTTTCTTTTCGTCAAAAGCAACCTGTATAGCCTCATAGCCGTCAGTTTTCTTGGTCTTGATTTGCGTAACCACGCAGGGACCGGCTTCGATAACCGTTACCGGTATATTTTTTCCCGACTCATCAAAAACGGCGGTCATTCCTATCTTTCTTCCTATTATTCCAGACATTATTTACTAATGTTTAATTTTTTCGAAACTCTTTTATTATCATCCAGCTTAACCAATCATCATACTTTGATCTCCACTTCTACTCCACTGGGCAGCTCAAGCTTCATCAATGCGTCGATAGTTTTGGTAGTTGAACTGTAGATATCGAGCAGTCGCTTGTACGAAGACAATTCGAATTGCTCTCTGGATTTTTTGTTCACAAAAGTGGAACGGTTCACCGTGAATATCTTTTTATTCGTTGGCAATGGGATCGGGCCACTTACTACAGCTCCTGTGCTCTTTACAGTTTTTACAATCTTCTCGGCTGAATTGTCAACCAGGTTATGATCGTATGATTTAAGCTTTATTCTAATCCTTTGACTCACCTTGATTATGTTTTAGTGTTTATTGGAACTCTAAACTTTTACTACGTATCCTTTAATTTTATACAGAACGTCTTCTAACAAATCGTGCGGCAGTTCTGCAAAATGCGAAAACTCCATGCTTGAGCTGGCACGTCCCGAAGAGAGGCTGCGCAATGTGGTAACATATCCAAACATGCCTGCCAGCGGCACCTGCGCATGCAACACCTGGAAATTAACCTTTGACGTAACATCTTCTATCTGTCCACGACGCTTGTTGAGGTCGCCGCTGATGTCGCCAATGTAAAGATCAGGAGTCAAAACCTCCAGTTTCATTATTGGCTCCAACATGATCAGCTTCATCTTTTTGGTTGCATTGCGAAAACCAATGTTAGCAGCAATTTCAAAAGCTAACTGGTCGCTGTCGACAGGATGGGTAGTGCCATCTTGCAAAACCACTTTCATGCTGAAAACGCCGAAACCTGCCAAAGGACCATTGAGCATTGCCATGCTAAATCCTTTGCGCACAGCTTCGATGTATTCTTTGGGAAGACGTCCGCCTTTTACTTCGCTAACAAACTGCAAACCTGTGATGCCTTCGTCGGCAGGACCAATCTCAAAAGTAATATCGGCAAACTTGCCCCGGCCACCGGTTTGTTTTTTATAAACTTCCTGATGGGTAACGGTGCTGGCAAATGCCTCTTTGTAAGCTACCTGCGGCTTACCGCGGTTGCTCTGTATATTATATTCACGGCGCAAGCGATCCACGATTATGTCGAGGTGCAGCTCGCCCATTCCACTAATTACGAGTTGTCCGGTTTCCTGGTCGGTTTTAATTTTGAAGGTAGGATCTTCGTCTGCGATCTTTCCAAGTGCCTCGATGAGCTTTTCAAAATCATCCTGTGTTTTGGGCTCTACAGCCATTGTAATTACAGGCTCCGGGAAATTGATATTTCCAAGAACGATGGGAGCCTCAACAGCACACAAAGTATCGCCTGTACGAATTTCTTTAAAACCTACCAAAGCTCCTATGTCGCCGGCTTCGAGCATTTCAACAGGATTTTGCTTGTTGGCGTGCATCTGCATGATACGCGATATGCGCTCTTTTTTGCCGGTGCCGGTATTGAGTATTTGCATGCCGGCTTTAAGTGTTCCTGAATAAACCCGGATAAAAGCAATTTTGCCAACGTAAGGATCAGCAGAAATTTTGAAAGCTAAGGAGGCAAATTCTTTGTCAGGATCAGGAGCACGCTCTTCCTGTTTTTCGGTGTAAGGATTAATTCCTATTACCGGTGGCAGGTCGATGGGTGAAGGCAAATAAGCAGTCACGGCATCCATCAGGTTTTGGATACCTTTATTTTTAAATGCTGATCCACATAGCACCGGGGTTATCCGCATTTCAAGCGTGGCCTTGCGAACGGCGCCAATCATTTCATCGGTAGTGAGAGAAGTGGGATCGGCAATAAATTTATTGAGCAGCTCGTCGCTCTCTTCGGCAATGCCTTCGATGAGGCTTGCGCGATGGGAGGCGACAGTTTCTTTAAGGTCGTTAGGAATTTCAATTTCATTAAATACCATTCCTTTGGAGGTCTCGTCCCAGGCGTAAGCCTTGTTGGTAATCAAATCGACAATGCCTCTAAAATCATCTTCGGCGCCAATAGGTATTTGCAACGGAATGGGGTTGGCTCCCAGCTTTTCGCGAATGTCGCTAACAGCTTTTAAGTAATCGGCGCCGGTACGATCCATTTTATTAATAAAACAGATACGCGGCACATTGTATTTATCGGCCTGACGCCAAACAGTTTCGCTTTGGGGTTCCACGCATCCTACTGCACAAAAAACCACTACAGCTCCGTCGAGCACGCGCAGTGCGCGTTCTACTTCAACAGTAAAATCGACGTGCCCGGGGGTATCGATGATGTTGACTTTGTAATGGTTGTTGTGGAAATCCCAAAAAACGGTAGTTGCAGCAGAATTGATGGTAATGCCGCGCTCCTGCTCCTGGATCATAAAATCCATGGTAGCAGCGCCATCGTGCACCTCGCCCATCTTGTAGTTGATGCCGGTGTAATACAGGATACGTTCGGTCGTAGTGGTCTTACCCGCATCAATGTGCGCCATTATCCCGATGTTCCTAATATGTTGTAAACCGTGTGGCATCGCCAGTTATTATTTCTGCTTTATTATGGTGTTAATATTAAAATCTAAAATGTGAGAATGCTTTGTTGGCTTCGGCCATGCGATGGATATCTTCCTTACGCTTGTAGGCACCACCTTCTTCTTTGAAACCGGCCAATATTTCGCTGGCAAGTTTGCGTGCCATCGATTTCTCGTTCCGTTTCCGGGCAAACGAGATCATGTTTTTCATGCCGATGGATTGTTTACGTGAAGCCGGGATTTCGGTAGGTATCTGAAAAGTAGCACCCCCGATACGACGGCTGCGTACCTCTACAGCAGGTGTAACGTTGGCAAGAGCTTTTTTCCATACTTCCAGAGTATCCTCCTCTTTCGATTTTTCGGCTACAATCTCCATAGCATCATAAAAAATCTTGAAAGCAAGGTCTTTCTTTCCGCAAAGCATCAGGTTGTTAATAAATTTTGTAACAACGATATCATTGAACTTCGGGTCGGGAAGAATGATTCTCTTTTTTGGTTTAGCTTTCCTCATTGTATTGTGAATTAAATCCTTTTACCTGAATGACTATTTCTGTTTAGGCTTCTTGGTTCCATATTTCGAACGACGCTGTGTACGGCCTTCAACTCCGGAAGTATCCAGTGCACCGCGGATGATGTGATAACGCACACCTGGCAGGTCTTTCACACGACCGCCACGGATCATCACGATGGAGTGCTCCTGCAGGTTGTGACCTTCGCCAGGAATGTAGGCGTTCACCTCTTTTTGGTTGGTAAGCCTTACCCTTGCCACTTTGCGCATAGCCGAATTAGGCTTCTTGGGTGTGGTAGTGTAAACACGAACACAAACGCCACGGCGCTGCGGACACGAATCCAAAGCAGGCGATTTACTCTTCTCGGTTAATCTCTTGCGGCCCTTACGAACCAACTGTTGTATTGTAGGCATATTCGAACTTTGGTTTAATTTCTGCTAGTTAGCCCCACTTTTTTGGGGGTGCAAAAGTACAAAAAAAATTAAACAAACTATCTCCACCTGAATTTTTTTCAGATTAAAAAAACTACGTCAAGTGTGGTGGGAAATAAAAAGGAGGGATACTAATATTCTCCGAGGCAAAATGAGCATCCTACTGCGGAAGCACATTAGAAACCTTTTACTACCTCATTTTATCAGGTTTCCTTTAAATTTCTCTTCTCACTCTGCTCTTGCTTCGGCATAAATGCTTTGGTCAAAAGCGGGCACAAAAGTACACTCAATTATTTAAAAACAAAATTTATTTTCCTTTTTTATCAATTTATTTCTAACCGATGCCTAAAAAGTCTGCTAGGTCAACACTTCAGAGGGTTCTTACAATTCCTTTACAACACAAATCATTTAATAATAACTGAAAACTAACGCCTGTTACCGTAAAATAGTAACTTTGACCGGCATAAAAACATTTCCGGCTACCGGCAAAAAGGGTACACCACAAAGCCGAAATCAGATTTTAAAATACGGGTATGAAAACTATTGTTAGTTTGCTATTGGTATTATTTTCAATGCAATCATTTGCTTCTGTCAACATCGACAGCCTTTTGGATGCAGCCCGCAACACAAAATATTCCGACTCACTACGCCTCGAAACTTACGAGGATATCACCCGGAAACTCATCAACACCAATGGCGATTCCTGCCGCATGTTTTGCCAGGAAGGTGCCGAGCTGGCCAAGGGTGCAGGCAATGCGGTGTTTGAATTTTCTTTTTATGCACGCATCGGAAGATCCTACTACTACGAAGGCAATTATGGTGAGATAGCTCATTATTGGACGGAAGCGCTGCGGGTGAGCGAGGCCTCAGGCGATCCCTTTATTATCTCTCAGTCGCTCAACAATCTCGGCGTACTTTATCAAAGCATTCAGCCCGATTCCGAAAAAGCCATTGAATATTATACCAGAGCGGTCGAATACAAAAAACTGATCAACGACACCGCTTCGATGTTGATGACACGAATGAACATTGGTGTTATTTATATGGAAGCCTTACGCCTGCAGGAGGCGCAGCAGGTTTTTGATGAACTGTTGCCTATGGTTGAATTTCTAAAAAAACCAAAGCAGAAATATTCGCTGTACACTAATGTTGCAGCCAACTACGGTAAAATTGCCAGTGAACAAAATGTACGAAAATATTTTTACGAAGCTTTGAAGTATTATTTCCTGGCTGAAAGCGAGTTGAACAAAGCCGACAATACTTATCATCGTACAATACTTATGCTCAATATTGGCGATACTTATTTGCAACTCGACGATTATGATAATGGTTTTAAGTACCTCAACGAAAGCCTGAGATTAGCACGTAAAAATAACGCTACCGAAAGGCGACTCGCGGTTTACATGGTGATGCGTAATCACTACGTGTCGATGAGAGATTATAAAAAGGCTTATTTCTATCAGGATTCGGTAACTATGATGAATGCTGAAATTAATAAACTCGAAGCCTCGAAAGCACTGGATGAAATAACCACCCGCTACGAAACAGAAAAAAAAGAAGCCGAAAATCAACGTCTTCAGAGACGGATGAGCAGAGAGGAAGAAAGGAGCCGACGCATCGTAATCATCAACTATATTTTTCTGGCTGTAACCATTCTGCTGGCAATTTTTGTACTTGTTGTCACCATATTAATAACACAAAATAAAAAACGCAACCGGTTATTGCTAAAATCGCAACGCGAACTGGAGGAGCTTAACCAGGATTTAAAGCGCTCGAATGAGGAAACCGAACGGGCTCTTGCGTTTCGGTCACAGTTTATGGCCAATATGAGTCATGAAATCAGAACCCCACTCAACATCATTATTGGTTTTAATACTTTTTTAAATAAAAACATCGACGACCCACAACTAAAGAAATACACTGAATCCATCGAGGTGAGCAGCTACAACCTGCTTCGTTTTCTTAACGACATTCTGGATATGTCGAAGCTAGAGGCCAACCGTGTAACCCTTAACAGCGACCGGGTGAATCTTAGATTTTTGATACAAGGCATCCGCGAGTTGTTTGTTCTCAAATCCCAGAATAAAGAGATTGCCTTTCTTCTGGAAATAGATAAAAGCGTGCCGCACGAAGTAATTCTGGATGAAGTAAGGCTGCGGCAAATAGTGATGAACCTTGTGGGAAATGCCATCAAATTTACCGATACGGGATATGTAAAAGTAAAGATAGATTGCCCGGATTCCAACAATTTCAGTGCACAGATGGCGGGTAAAACCAACATCAGGATACAAATTGAAGACACTGGCATTGGTATCGATGCCGACGATCACGAAATTGTTTTTGAGCCTTTCAGGCAGGTGAACCTGAAAGAGCAGAAAAAATTAGGTGGATCGGGACTTGGTTTGGGCATTTCGCGTCGGCTCACCGAAATCATGAATGGCCACATTTCGCTAACGAGCGTCAAAGGCAAAGGCAGCACCTTTACGGTAATTTTTGAGGATGTTCCTGTGGTTTACGAAATCAGCTCTGCCACACCTCCGGCACCAGGGCGGTCGGCTCAGCCTGTGTACGATTTCAAGAACAGCCTGCTGTTGGTTGCCGACGACGAAGAGATGAACCGCGATCTCATTAAAACATGTTTTGAAAAATATAACCTCAGAATTATAGAAGCCGAAAATGGTGCACAAGCCATCGAGATGACAAAACAACACAAGCCCGATCTGATTTTGATGGATATAAAAATGCCGATAGTCGATGGGATAGAAGCAGCAAGCGCAATAAACAATGATCCTGAAATTAGCAAAATAAAGATTTTGGCTTTTTCAGCCTCCGATATTTTCGATCAGATACCCCGGAAAGAACATGAATGTTTTTCAGGTCTCATCACCAAACCCATCATCCTGGAGGAACTTTACAATAAAACTGCCGAAATATTGCCGCACACCATTTCATTTAGCGAAAGCGCTGACGAACTCTAAATACCTCTTCTCATGACTCCGCTGTAACAAAGTCAGGACGGGTCGCCATGATCAAGACGGCGCCTCGGAGCATATTGAATTTCCAAGATCCTATTCCTCTCCGGCAGGCACTCCATAAAGATCGAAGGCTTCGACACCAGTAATTTTTATCTCATAGAAATTACCCGGTGTCAGTTTGTGGACTTCAGATATCAACACTTCGTTGTCCACCTCCGGCGAATCGTACTCGGTACGTCCCACCCAAAAACCTCCCTCTTTGCGGTCGATAATGGTTTTGTACACCTTGCCTATACGCTGGCTATTTAGCTCCAGCGAAATACTTTCCTGCAACGCCATCAGCTCCTGTGCACGCTCCTGTTTTATTTCCTCCGGCACATCGTCGACAAGGGAATAAGCGGGCGTATCTTCTTCGTGCGAATAGGTGAACACGCCCATCCTTTCGAACTTCTGCTCTGCCACAAATTGTTTCAAAGCCTTAAAGTCCTCATTAGTTTCGCCGGGAAACCCAACGATGAGTGTGGTGCGCAATGCCACCCCAGGGACAGCTTCACGTATTTTTTGCAAAAGCTCCCGCATTTGACCGGTGGTGTGCCCACGGTGCATCTTTTGTAAAATGGGATCAGAAAAATGTTGTAAAGGAATGTCGAGATAGCGACAGATGACGGCTTGTTTGCGCATTACATCCAAAACATCCATCGGGAAACCGGCAGGATAAGCGTAGTGAAGCCTGATCCATTGCACGCCGGGAATGGCTGCCAGCTCGCGCACTAAGTCGGCCAGGGCACGGCGACGATAAATATCAAGACCGTACCAGGTGATATCCTGCGCAATAAGTATCAGTTCTTTTACACCTCCGGCAACAAGAAAACGGGCTTCGGCTACCAGACTTTCGATGGTGCGCGAAATATGTTTGCCCCGAATGAGCGGGATGGCGCAAAAAGCGCAGTTGCGGTCGCAGCCCTCCGAAATTTTAAGATAGGCATAATGTGGGGGGGTCGTTACCGAGCGCTCACCAAGAAGCTCTTTGCGGTAATTAACCTGCAAATCTTTGAGAATGACGCCAAGATCGGAAACACCATAAAAAGCATCCACCTCATGAATTTCGGCTTCGAGCTGCGTTTTGTATCGTTGCGACAAGCAGCCCATCACATACAAACGATCAATTTTACCGGCTTTTCGCGCTTGCGCAAATTGCAAAATCATATCTATCGACTCTTCTTTGGCATCGTTGATAAAGCCACAGGTGTTGATGATAACGATACCGCTTTTCACCTCTGCAGCATCGTGTCGAACGCTGTATCCACCAGCTTTTAACTGATACGACAGCACCTCGGAGTCAACCACATTTTTGGAACAACCCAGGGTGATGATGTGAATATCCTGATGGGATTTTTTTGTTAACAACTAAAAATGATTTTTTATTAAAAGCCAGCCTCTAAAAAGGTTTCCAATACCTTCGATTTCAATTTTCTAATCTCTAACTCGCAAAGAGCGAATCCACAAATTCATTTTTATTAAAAATCTGAAGGTCTTCAATTTTTTCGCCGATACCGATATACTTTACAGGGATCTTAAACTGATCTGAAATCCCGATAACAACGCCACCTTTGGCCGTACCATCGAGTTTGGTAAGCGCCAGAGCGTTTACCTCGGTAGCTGCCGTAAACTGCCGTGCCTGCTCTATGGCGTTTTGGCCGGTGGAGGCATCCAGCACCAGCAAAATTTCATGCGGGGCATTGGCCACCACTTTTTTCATCACCATTTTTATCTTGGTCAGCTCGTTCATCAGGCCAATTTTGTTGTGCAGCCGTCCGGCAGTGTCGATGATCACCACATCATAATTTCCGGCAACAGCCGATTTGAGTGTATCGAAGGAAACAGAGGCCGGATCGGCGCCCATTCCCTGACTTACGATAGAAACGCCGGCACGCTCTGCCCAAATAGTGAGCTGATCGACGGCAGCAGCTCTAAAAGTATCGGCAGCGCCCAGAAGCACTTTTTTTCCGGCGCTTTTAAATTGGTGCGCAAGCTTGCCTATGGTGGTAGTTTTACCTACACCATTTACGCCCACCACCATAATAACATAGGGTTCAGGACGTGGGGCAAAATCGAATGGGAGCAAAACCCCACTTTCATTTTCAGCAAGCAGTCCGGCAATCTCTTCTTTCAACAAGCGATTGAGTTCGGAAGCGCCCACATACTTATCGCGGGCCACGCGTGCCTCAATGCGCTCGATGATCTTCAGCGTGGTGGTTACACCCACGTCGGAAGTAACCAGGATTTCCTCCAAATTGTCGAGCACCTCGTCGTCGACCTTGGTTTTTCCGGCAACGGCTTTTGTAAGTTTCGAAAACACGCTGGCCTTGGTTTTCTCCAGGCCCTCGTCGAGTTTCTCTTTTTTCTTTTTCGAAAACACATTAAAAAGTCCCATAATTCGGTGGTTTTATTTTTTGTTTGTACCCATACAAAAAAAGCCTTCCCCGGTAGCGGAAAAGGCTCATCTATCATTTCCCGGTAAGGGAACGATATTATTTTTTACCAATGAACTCCTGCACCTTATCGTTAGGAATTATGTCTTCCTTGAAGGTGTATGCTCCGGATTTTGCAGATTTTACAACCTGTATCACCTTTGCGAAGTCCTTACTGATAGATTGCAGCGAAGCAACAACTTTCTTTGCCATATCGTACTATTTTTATTTGATTTCTCTGTGAACGGTCATTTTTTTCATAATCGGATTGTACTTCTTCAGTTCCAATCTTTCCGGTGTATTCTTCTTGTTTTTAGTAGAGATGTACCGTGATGTTCCGGGCAAACCACTGGTTTTGTGCTCGGTGCATTCCATGATTACCTGGATGCGTGCGTCTTTAGATTTTTTTGCCATTTGTCTGTTTCCTTCAATATTTTTCTGGCCGGCAAAAGTAGTTACTAATTTTTAGATGGCCAATTTATTTTCTGATTTTTTTTTAAAAGAACTCAATTTTAACTATTCATCGAAATTAAAAACTCTTCGTTTGTCTGTGTAAATCGCATCTTATCTTTAAGAAACTCCATGGCTTCTATGGTGTTCATATCGGCCAGGTGGTTGCGTAATATCCAAATACGTTGCAGGATTTCCTTGTCGAGCAGCAGGTCGTCGCGGCGGGTACTTGAGGCCACAATGTCGATGGCAGGATAAATGCGTTTGTTGGAGAGCTTGCGGTCGAGCTGCAGCTCCATGTTTCCGGTACCTTTAAACTCCTCGAAGATCACCTCGTCCATTTTCGATCCGGTGTCGATGAGCGCTGTAGAGATAATGGTGAGTGAGCCGCCATGTTCGATTTGTCGTGCTGCCCCAAAGAAACGTTTGGGTTTGTGCAGTGCGTTGGCTTCTACCCCACCTGAGAGCACTTTGCCCGATGCCGGCGACACCGTATTATAGGCGCGCGCCAGGCGGGTGATGGAATCGAGCAGAATCACCACGTCGTGGCCACACTCAGTGAGACGCTTGGCTTTTTCGAGAACGATGTTGGCAATTTTAACGTGCCGGTCGGCAGGCTCGTCAAAAGTACTGGCAATCACTTCGGCTCTTACGCTGCGTGCCATATCGGTAACCTCCTCGGGGCGCTCGTCGATGAGCAAAACAATCATATATACTTCCGGGTGGTTGTAGGCGATGGCATTGGCAATTTCCTTAAGCAAAACGGTTTTTCCGGTTTTGGGCTGTGCCACAATCAGACCGCGCTGGCCTTTGCCGATGGGAGTAAACATATCGATAATCCGTGTCGAAATGGTTTCGCCGGGATGTCCGGTGAGGTTGAATTTTTTCTCCGGGAAAAGTGGCGTCAAAAAATCAAACGGGATGCGGTCGCGGGCTTCTTCAGGGGTGCGGCCATTGATCTTTTCTACTTTGATCAGCGGAAAATATTTCTCCCCTTCTTTTGGCGGGCGAATAGCACCACGCACAGTATCGCCGGTTTTCAGGCCAAAAAGTTTTATCTGCGATTGCGACACATAAATATCATCAGGCGAGTTGAGATAGTTGTAATCAGCCGAACGTAAAAACCCGTATCCATCCTGAATCACTTCCAGTACACCCTCTGTAACCACTGCGCCATCGAGCTCTGCAGCCACATTTTTATTCTGACGCTGCTGATCACTGGTACGCTGAGGCTGATGATGTTCGTCAGTATTGCCAGTATCGGGCACGTTGTCGGAGGAACGTTTGTCTGTTTGACGATTACCTTTATCTATGGAGCGATTATCTTTATCTGAAGAACGATTGTCTTTATCTGAAGAGCGATTTTCAGGTGGCGCTTTTGGTTTATCCTCAGAAGGCGATGCCTGTTTATTTTCACGGCGTTCAAAGCGGGGGGCGTTTTGATCCTTGTCGCTGCGCTGCTTATGATCGCGACGAACAGGACGCTCCTGCTGCACCGGTGCTTTTTCGGTTTTTGCTTCAGCAGCAGCAGGCACTACTTTGGCTTCAATTGGCGGTTGCCCGCCAGTGTTACTTGAAGCCAGCTTCTCTTTTACCGGCTCCGGATTGATGCGACGGCGACGGCTGCGATCTTGATTGCGGGAATCATAACCAGTACCCTTAGCTTCCGGTGCTCCGTTTGTACGGCTCTTTTGATCTGGTTTCTCAGGAGGGTTTAGCGCCTGATGATCTAAAATTTTGTAGATCAGATCCTGCTTCTTAAGGTTATTGATTTTACTAATGTCCAAATCTTTGGCTATTTGCTTCAACTCGGTGAGCAATTTGCCGTTCAATTCGATAATATCGTACATGAATGTAAATTTTGTTGTTCTGAAATTTTGTTGTTCTCCGGGCAGCACCATCAGGCAACTACCCGGAAATTCAGTGCTGTTATTAATAAAATGACTGCTGCAATTGCCGACTGCATCTTTTCGTATGCTCTGAAAGAGCTAATAAATGTTGCTGGTGGACAATAAAGAACTGAATGATATTCAACTACCTAAACAGCAGTACTTTTATAATTTGCATTGAAAAGTAAAAAGGAAATTTATCAAAGAAAATTAGATAAATAATTGATAAAAGATTAAGTTTCAAGACGGCAAAGATAATTATTTTTAATAGCGATGCATTTTAAGCTAAATTTTTTAATTTTTATTTTATTACAAATGCTGACAACGTAAACTGCTCAAAAAAGTAAATGATCGTATATTTGCCGCGCTTTATTTTTTATAATTCAAAATTTATCCTCACATGCTACAACGTATTCAATCGGTATTTCTTTTCATGGTGGTCGTCTTCGGTGTAATGACGCTTTTGCTGCCTATCGCCGGATTCACGGGCGAAATGAACATGCTCAGGTTTTATCTTTACTCTGTCGAAGAGTTATCTCCGGCACCTTTTGGCGATGCCACATCAGCTTTTGGCCGCTGGTTTACGCTGCCACTTGCACTGGGCCAGTTTCTAATCATCCTCATTGCCTTTATCACCATCTTTCAATACAAGCGGCGCATGCTGCAAATCAGGCTGAACCTGCTGAATATCTTTTTGAATGTGTTGCTCATCGGAGGCATTTTCTATTATGCAAACTTGCTCGAAACAGCTTCGGGAGTTACAGCCGATTATCAGATAGCCACAATCTTTCCGCTTTTATCACTGGTAATGATTTTTTTGGCCAACCATTTCATCCGCAAAGACGAGAAGCTGATACGTTCGTCCAACCGCCTGCGCTAGCGCAAGGCTCTCGTTTTCTCGAATATTTCCAGATTTTTGATCTCTTTCCCGTCGATGTCAAATCGCATCATGGTGATTACGTTGTGAAAACCTGAATTGCCGGCAGCCCCGGGGTTGAGATGCAACAGATTGTGCTTTTTGTCATAAATCACTTTGAGAATATGCGAATGGCCTGAGATGAATATGGCCGGATATTCTTTTGCTATAATGCGCCGGGCTTCGGGAGAGTATCTGCCTGGATATCCACCAATGTGTATCATCGCCAGCTTTGTGTCTTCTATTTTATCAATAAAAACCTCCGGACATTGCAGGCGCAAATCATGGTCATCAATATTACCATACACTGCTTTTACCTCGGCGAACTTACGCAATTCATCAAGAACGGATACGGAACCAATATCGCCGGCGTGCCATATCTGGCTACAGCCCGAAAAAAAATCGGCAGCACTTTCCGGGAAGCTTCCGTGGGTATCGCTTAAAAGTCCGATGCGTGTCATCCGTTATATTTGGTTGGCATTGTTGGAAGGAACGTACTGATGCTTGTTTTGATTGCTCAGGCTAAAGGTAATTTTTAGGGTCAGCACAGTGCGAACAGCCTCTCCGGCTTTGATGCCCGGAAACCAGCGCATCATTTTCAACAGCCGGATGGCCTCCTCATTGCAACCTGCACCCACACTTTGCAGCACCTTAATGTTGCTCACATTTCCTGAAGGCTCAGCCACGAAATAAAGCTCTACCGTACCCGTAACACCTTGTTTCAGAGCTGCGTCAGGATATTGAAGATGTTGATTGATGAAATCAGAAAAATTAGTAGCCATTTCATCAAACAATGGATGCGGTGACACATCAAGTTGCTGCACAGGATATATTTCTACCGAGACACTCACCGGCTCATGCGGATAAGATACCTGATCGTAGCTGCGCTGGCGCACACAACGTTTGTATTTTTTCAAATTAAAATCAAATGGAATCTCCTGCTGCTGGTCGATATACACACCGTTGGCCATCGCCGGAACCCATTGCAGCAAATGGAAAAGCCGCAGTGCTTCTTCGTCGAGATTCTTACTTACGCTTTTTACAACACGTGCATCTGCAATGCTGCCATGACTTTTTACTGTGAAGGCAATTATTACAGTACCCTCCTGCTTTGCTTCACGCGCTGCCGCCGGATAGACCATTTCAGTCCTCATGAGGTCGCGCATAGCCGACTTGCCGCCATAAGGGTGTGCATCTACAAAAGTGCCCATTTGCGCATCCGCCGGCAATGCCGCAAGCAATATCATCAACAATTGGCAAATTTTTGAAATCATACCACTCATTGTTTTTATGGGTAAAAATTAATAACGGCTTAAAGGTAAAATAATTTTGATATCCCGAACCGTCTGCAGCTACACATTTTTTAATATTTTTATCGCAAATTTAAACTATGGATTTATTGTTCACACTCATAATGGTTGCTGCCGGCCTGGCCGTTGGGGGTGTTGGTGGTTTTTTTATTTCGCACCAACGGCTAACTGCAAGCCGTAAACAACACGAATTGACACAGAAACAACTTGGCGATCTCCTCGTCGACCAACGGGTAAATCAGCAGCAGCTAGACGAAAAAACCCGGCAGGCTCTTCAACTCGAAGCAGAACTGGGAACAAACCGGCAGGAGCTTTTGAGTATCTCCACACAACTGGCCTCCAGAGATACACAAATAGATCATCTCAACCTGAAGCTCAGCGAAAACAAGGAGGAACTGGAGAAAATTTACGCTAAGTTTTCGGATGAGTTTAAAAATCTCTCCAATGAAATCCTGTCGCGCGAGAGTCTCCATTTTACCGAAACCAACAAAGCCAACATGGAGCTGCTGCTAAAACCGCTGGGCGAGCGCATCCGTGATTTTGAGAAAAAGATAGAGGAGGTTTATGATAAAGAATCTCAACAACGCTTTTCGCTAAAGGAAGAGGTGGTGCGGCTTGCCGAGCTCAATAAGCAAATGAGCCTGGAAGCGCAAAACCTGACGCAGGCGTTGAAAGGACAGGCCAAAACGCAGGGCGGCTGGGGCGAGATGATCCTGGCGACGCTCCTCGAACAGTCGGGGCTGGTGAAAGGACGCGAGTTTGAAGTGCAGAAATCATTTACCGACCAAACGGGCAGCCGCCTGCAACCCGACGTGGTTCTGCGCCTTCCCGACAACAAAACCGTAGTGATCGACGCCAAAGTTTCGCTCACAGCCTACGAACGCTACGCCAACTGCCAGCAGGAAGAGATGCAAACTGTCGAGCTGAAAAACCATCTGATTTCTGTAAAAAAACATATCGACGAGCTGGCAGCAAAAAACTACCAGCACATCTACCAAATCAACAGCCTCGACTTTGTACTGCTGTTTATGCCCATCGAGCCGGCCTTTATGCTGGCTATGCACCACGATGGCGGATTGTGGAATCATGCTTTCCGGAAAGGCGTGTTGCTGGCAGGCCCGGCTAATTTAATCGCCATTCTGAAAATGACCGCAGCCCTCTGGCAGAAAGAGTATCAAAACCGTAATGTGCTGGAGATTGCCGCGGAAAGCGGAAAACTTTACGATAAGTTTGTTGCATTCGTCGGCGACCTCGACGATATAGGCGATAAACTTAAAGCTGCCCAAAACTGTTACGATAAAGCCTACAACAAACTAAGCACCGGGCGGGGCAACCTTGTGAACCGCGCCGAAAAAATTAAAATGCTTGGCGCACAAACCACACGTGAATTACCAAAAAATCTTCTTGAAAATGGCCAATAACAAACTCATCCATTTATACCACAACCAGTGTTTTGGAAAAACCTTGCTGATCTTAGCTATTATTTTGGCTACAGCCACCTGCAAAACCACCAACCAAACCACCTACACCAATCTGGCTGCACACTATCAGCCGGACGAGGAATCGGCCATCAGCGGTATCCGCATCTTTCACGAAACCGACAGCCTCACACGCGTATATCTGCAATACAGCACCGGTGGGCTGCTCTACCAGCAACCGCCTAACAAAGAATTTCTGCAGGCAAATTATTCCATCAGCTACCAGCTGTTTTCGTCGTACGAATGTAGCACAGTGCTCGACGAGCAGACTTTCCGTTTTTCTGATTCGCTCTATGCAACCAGCGCCGCCGAGCTTACTTTCGATTTTGCCGTGCAGGCTTTTGCCCCCGAAACCTATCTGCTGCAAATACGCTTTGCCGATCTCAACAAAGATGAAGCGGTGCTCTATCCGCGCATGATTTATAAAGCGTCGCCCGGCAACACCCAAAACTTTTTGCCTGTGGACGAAAATGGCGCCATCGTTTACACCGACTGGATTAGTTGGAAAACCAAGTTCAATGTGAGAACCAACCGCCGCGACCTGGGCAAAATGGTGGTGAGTTATTTTGAAGAATCGTTTCCACCTGCAATTCCGCCCTTTGCGGGAAGTCATCCTGAAGCCTACCAATACCGCCCACAAAAAACAACGCTGTTACCTTTGGCGAACGGCCAAAGCGAATATGTGCAATATGTTAAAGAAGGAATCTATCATTTTCAAAACGACACCACACAGCGCGAAGGACTGACGCTTTTTCGTTTTTACGATGATTACCCGGAAGTAACGCGGCCGAAGCAGATGGTGGAACCGTTGCGCTATCTTACCTCCAACACCGAATTTAAACAACTCGAACAATCCCTTGACCCGCGCCAGGCCATCGACAGCTTTTGGGTAGCTACAGCGGGCAATCCAGAACGCGCCACCGAACTTATCCGCGATTATTACAGTCGGGTGCAGTATGCCAACCGCTACTTTACTTCCCACAAAGAAGGCTGGAAAACCGACCGCGGCATGCTGTACATTATTTATGGTGCGCCCTCCACGGTTTATCGCCGCAAGGATATCGAGACATGGATTTATGGCAAACAGGGCAACAGGGTATTTCTGCGTTTCGACTTTATCCGCGCCATCAATCCTTTTACCAACAACGACTTCGAGCTGCAACGCGACCCACAGTTTAAAGAACAATGGTACAACGCCGTCTATTTCTGGCGACGGTAGGAATAAGTCGGGATCGCGCATGGTGCCTGGCGCATGGCGCATGACGCAGGTGGTTGAGTTCGCAGTCTTAGTTATATCAATGAGGTGATTTGAAAACTGTGACAGAAAGAATCTCAGGGCTGCCATCCCTTGCAGGGCATGGCATCCCGGAATTAAAAAAAATCTGCGACAACCGAAGCTGCCACAGGTTTTTTCTTTTTTAACAATTAAATCCTACAAGAAAATCCGGTGCGAAGCTTTTGCCGATTTCAACTCGTCGCTGAAATCATAGATTACGGGTACACCTTTAAAAGAGGCTGTAATATTCACATTGTTGCTGGCTGCACCTTCAAAGCTAAAAGTGTAGGTTGTTTCGCTTTTTTCGACGGTTAGCTTGCCACCGGTAACGTCGTAATAGGTTCCATCTCCGGTAACGGTGTTTCTCCCCACCACGGCTGATTCAATGTAGAAGGTTCCGGGATTTTCGGTCTCGTCAACATCATAGGTATAAACGTCACTGCTGAGCATTTCATCGGTAGCCGTAAATATTTCAAAACTAATTCCATGCCCAACACCTGTAATAGAAAAGATCCCATTTACCTCATTTAATACCAACCCCGGTGAAAGCAATAGCAGTTCAGTAAAACCCGTGCCTGAATACAGGCCATAACTCATAATAACTGCCTGCGACAACTCATAATTGTTGTCGGCTATGGTCATGTGGTTGGAGGGCGTTTTGTCGTCATCGTCATCTTTGCAGCCGGGAACCAGCACAATTGCTACTAAGAGCAACATTAAAAACATTCTGAACTTTTTCATAGGATTTAAAATTTAGTGGTTATTGATTTTAAAAAGGCAATCGAAAAAAATTGAAAGCATTGTTAGACGCGCAAAGCCACGATTATGTTACCGCGGCAGCGAAGCTATCTCGCGAATAGCTTCGATGGCAGCATCCACGTGGGCTTCCTCGTTGAGCGGCCCAATGCTCATGCGCACGGTGCCATGTATTTTGTCGGTACCCAGCGCTGCATGTGCCAGCGGAGCGCATTGCAGCCCGGCGCGGACAGCAATGTTGTAATCCACATCCAGCATCATTCCCACGTCGGCGGCCTTCAGCCCTTCGATGTTGATACTCAGCACCGGATTCTGGTTTTCGGTATTATTACCACAATACAAAACTGCCCGATCCATCTCTTTCACAGCGTTGCGCAACTTGTCGTAAAGCAGATACTCCTGGCGGTGCAGCTTTTCCATTCCCTGTTCGAGCAGCCATTTGGTGCCGGCATACAGTCCGGCCACACCTAAGATGTTGAGTGTGCCGCATTCGAGGCGGTAAGGATATTCGGTGAGATGAGTTTTTTGTGCAGAGCGCACCCCCGTGCCACCAAAGCGGGTTCCGCGCACGGGCAAATCCTTAGTAACGTATGAGCCGCCGATGCCGGTGGGCCCCATCAAACATTTATGACCGGTAAACACCAAGGCGTCGATGCCCATGGCCTGCACATCTATGGGGACAGCGCCTGCACTTTGGCTGGCATCCACCACGAAAATAACCCCCAGTTGCTTGCAAATGGCACCAATTTCGGCCAGCGGCTGCAATGTGCCAATCACATTAGAACTATGATTTACCACCACCATGCGCGTGTTTTTACGGATGGCTTTGCGAATGTCGTCGGGATGCACGTAGCCATTGGCATCGAAAGCCACGTGGGTAGTTTCGATAATTCCATCCTGCGTAAGATGGTACAACGGCCGCAGCACCGCGTTGTGCTCAAGCAGGGTGGTCACCACATGATCGCCTTTGCGCGCCAGTCCTTGCAAAATCATGTTCAAAGAATCGCTGGCATTGTAGCTAAAAGTTAACCGATTGGGATCATCGCCATTAAAGAGTTCGCACAGCAACTTACGGGTATTGTGTACAACTTCCTCAGTTTCGATAGCTGCATCATAGCCGGAGCGTCCCGGACTAACGCCGTGCCGGCGATAAAATTCGTCCATAAACCGATACACCGCCTCGGGCTTGGGAAACGATGTTGCTGAGTTGTCGAGATAGATTAGTTTGCTCATTTTTTATTCACCTGATAATGCAGTAACTTTTGTTGTTGCAATGCGTAAATTATTAAACGCAGCCTTCGGGTTTGGGAAGCCCGGCCACGCGGCAGGCGCCACGCGAAGGCCCCAGCGGAAAAAGCTCATAAATATCGCGCAGCCGCATGCCGCTCTCTTTGCAGATGGTACGGATCATAGGCGCCATGCCTTTTTCCTGGTAGTTGGTGCGAATGATGTTTATCACCACCCAATGTTTATCGGTCAGTTCTTCTATTCCATCTTCGCGGGCAATCGATTGCGCCACCTCAGCATCCCATATCTCAGGGTTTTTCAGGAAACCGCTACTATCAAACTTTAGTTTATGTTCGTCGAATTGTAAAACTGACATGCTATTTGATTTTTAATAATAATTTTAAAACGTCATCTTAAATAAAAAATTCAAAATCCCCATCTCTAACTTCTTCATTCCGGCCTCAGCCTTCACATCCTGTTAAACCATGAAAACAACCGGCAACAAAAAGGGTTTTATAAAAAAAAATTTATGAGAAAAAAGGCCGCCCAACATTTGAATTAACAGCATTTTAATCCATCACTAAAAATTCCGATTTTGGATGTAAAAAGGCGAAAAAAGCTTACCGACCAGCAACAATTTAAGAAAGGACTTTCCCGAAGGTGACACGCGTGCAGGTTCATTCTTATGATTTTATCCAACATTATTAGCCAAACTTATCGGGATTCGTCGTTTGATAGCAATTTTAAAATATTTTTGTTACCGTATTAATTATTTAAAATAAAA